>NZ_JAROKN010000030.1:0-40316 GCF_029455255.1 Arthrobacter vasquezii
CGCGACCTCGCGGGCCTGCGGCGCCTGGAGATGGCTGAGGCAGCAGCGGCGCTCGGAGTGGAACACCGCTGGCTAGGATTCGTTGACTCGGGACTGCCGGAGGGGGACCCGCTTCCGCCGCTGCCGCCCGGTTGCTTCGCGCTGCAGCCTCTCGAGCGGGCAGCCGCGCCGCTGGTGAAGCTGGTCCGGGAGTATCGGCCGCACGTGATCCTGAGTTATGACGAGAACGGCGGGTACCCGCACCCGGACCACATCATGGCGCACCGGGTAGCGGTTGAGGCGTACGAGGCCGCGGGGGACCCGTCCCGCTATGCCGGTCTTGGCGAGCCGTGGAATCCGCTGAAGCTCTACTATGACCGCGCGTTCAATCCGGAGCGGTTCCGTGCCCTGCACTTCGCGCTGGAGGAGGCCGGCCTGCAGTCGCCCTACGCAGAACGGATCGCGGCCTGGCTGGAGGCGGACGCCGAAGGCCACCAGCCCGCGCGGCCAACGCATCCCACCACGACGCAGATCGACTGCGGCGATTTCTTCGAACACCGGGAACGCGCACTGCTCGCTCACCGCACGCAGGTGGACCCGGCGGGCTTCTTCTTTGCGGTCTCCTCTGAGCTGCAGCGCAAGGTCTGGCCGTGGGAGGACTACTCGCTGATCTCCTCCCGTGTGCCGCAGGAATTGCCTGAAACGGACTTCTTCGCGGGCATAGAATAATTTTGTGGCCGTCTGCCTGTGGCATCGATGCCATGTCTCCTCGTGAAAGTGGTGCTCTGGAGTGTTCTCCCTGCTGAATCTGGCCGCAACCGTGACCCCGGCGCCCGGTGATGAACCCTCACTGCGCCCCGGTCTTGATCCGGCCGATGTAACCCCCGGATTGCTCGGGTTCCTGGCAACTCTCTTCCTGGTGATCGCAGTGATCTTCCTGATCCGTGACATGACCCGCAGGATCCGCCGTGTGCGCTACCGGGAGATGGCACTCCTTGAGGAAGAGGAAGCCCGGCAGGCGGAAGAGATTCGGCAGAGTCGGCCGCTCGAGCATCGCGGGGAAGCGCGCCGGGCGGAGGCCGCGGACGAGCCGTCCCGGACACCGCCCACAGGTCCTGCTGAACGCGGTACTCCCGGCGGCAAGTATGGGCCGGACGCGCCCTAAACCTTGGCTGGCCTGCTCCGCTTCGACGCTTCGCTGAGCGGCCCGCTCAGCGAAGCGGGTTGAGCACCGCGATCAGGATGGCGATGAAGTGGGCGGCGAACGCTGCGACGGTGAACGCGTGGAACAGTTCGTGGAAGCCGAACCAGTGCGGACTGGGGTTGGGCCGCTTGAGCCCATAGATCACCGCACCGGCAATGTAGAACACTCCGCCGACCAGGATGAGCACGGTGGCCGGCACGCTCGCGGCGAGGAAGTCCGGCAGGAACAGCAGTGCCGCAAGGCCGAGGGCGATGTAGATGGGCACGTAGAGCCAGCGCGGCGCATTGACCCACAGCACGCGGAACAGCACGCCCGCAATGGCTCCGCACCAGATCAGCCAGAGCAGGAAGGTGGCTTTGTCCTGCGGCAGCAGCGCCCAGGAAAGCGGCGTATAGCTGCCAGCGATGACCAGCATGATGTTGGTGTGGTCCAGACGTTTGAGCACCGCCTTGGTGCGGGGCTGCCAGTTGCCGCGGTGGTAGACGGCGCTCACGCCGAAGAGCAGGACACCGGTGAACGCGTAGATCGCGGAGGTGACTTTTCCTGCCGGAGTGGGTGCCAGGACAACAAGCACGATCCCGGCGGCGATAGCCAGGGGAGTGGCTCCGAGGTGGATCCATCCCCGCCACTTCGGCTTGATGTTCAGCGCGTCTGCAGCGCGTTCGACGGCGTATTCCACGGGGCCGTCAACGGGTGCCGATTCGTCCGGTTGCCGGCGAGGATTGGGTGCACCGGCTGGAGGAGAAACGCGTCGGCTCATGACCCGAATTCTATCTGACCGGCTCATAAGTTACTAACGGGTAACAACCGCCGCACCCCACACAGCGGGGCTCGTGCCGGTACGGTAGGAACTGAATCTCACTAGCTGATCGGAAGGACGGGTGGGCGCTGCCGTGATGTTTCCCTCGTTTGCCTACAACTTCTACGAGCGCAAACTCCAGCGGTCACTGGCAGCCGACCGCATCCCCCACCACATCGGCGTCATGGTGGACGGCAACCGCCGCTGGGCTAAGCTCGCCGGCGCACCGACGCAGCACGGCCATCAGGCCGGCGCGGACAAGATCCTCGAGTTCCTCGGCTGGTGCCGGGAGCTCGGCGTCGAAATGGTCACGCTCTACATGCTGTCCACGGACAACATGAGCCGCTCGGCGGAGGAAATCGAGCAGCTTCTGGACATCATCGGGAACACCCTCGACCGCCTGGGTGAAACGCGGACAGTTCGCGTCCAGCCGGTCGGCGCTCTCGATCTCCTTCCGGAACACCTCGCGGTCAAGGTCACTGAGCTCGCCGAACGCACCGCGTGCATTGAAGGGCTGCACGTCAATGTCGCAGTCGGTTACGGCGGGCGCCGTGAGATTGTCGACGCCGTCAAGGAACTGCTGATGCACGCGGACTCCGAGGGCGCATCGCTGGCCGATGTCGCCGGGAACCTGTCGGTCGGACAGATTTCCGAGTACCTGTATACGCGCGGCCAGCCGGACCCGGACCTCGTGATCCGCACCTCGGGCGAGCTGCGGCTTTCCGGCTTCCTCATGTGGCAGAGCGCGTACAGCGAGTTCTACTTCTGCGAGGCGCTCTGGCCGGACTTCCGGCGGGTCGATTTCCTTCGCGCGCTGCGCGATTACGGACGCCGGCAGCGCCGATTCGGCGGGTAGCATTCCTTCCGCATTTCGTCACCCAAAATTCACGCGACACGCACGCATTGCCGGTGCCGCCGTCGTCGTTCGCGGGCGTAATGTCTGTTGCAACAGCAGGCACCCGCCGGCTGTTCGGGGAGGCCACCTATGCAGGCACCGTGCTCACCAGCACCGGTTCTGAAAAGGGGAGGCCGTGCGCGGCCTTCTGGCCGGCCCGCCTCACCCAAGCCCTAGATTATTCTCGGGCGTTCCTCGCCCGGGGAAGTGGAGTTGAAGTGGCCACATCTCGCACAACCCAGCGATCCGCAACCGATACGCCCAGCAACACCAAGGCCCGCCCGGCCGCGCAGGACGAACAAGTCCTCGCAGCGGCGGGCCTTTCTGCTGTCGAGAGTCTCGGCAGCCGCAGCTACGTCCTGGATACCTCGGTACTGCTGTCGGATCCGCGGGCCATCACACGCTTCGCGGAACATGAGGTGATCCTGCCGATCGTGGTGATCACCGAACTCGAAGGCAAACGCCACGATCCCGAGCTGGGCTTCTTCGCACGCAAGGCCCTGCGGCTCCTGGATGAGCTGAGGGTGCAGCACAACGGGCTGAACCAGGCTATTCCGCTGGGAACCGAGGGCGGAACGCTCCGGGTGGAACTCAATCACGTGTCCACCGAGGTGCTGCCTGTCGGCTTCCGCAGCGGCGACAATGACTCCCGGATCCTTGCCGTGGCCAAGAACCTTTCGGACGAGGGCCGCAACGTCACGGTGGTGTCCAAGGACCTGCCGATGCGCGTGAAGGCTTCCGCGATGGGGCTGCAGGCGGATGAGTACCGCAATGAGCTCGTCAAGGATTCCGGCTGGACGGGAGTTGCGGAGCTGGACACCCTGGACGACGACGTCGACACCCTCTATGCGCATGAGCCCGTCTTCCTGCCGGACGCCGCGGAACTGCCCGCAAACACCGGGGTCATCCTCCACTCCGGGAAGGGTTCAGCCCTTGGCCGGGTGGGCGCCGACAAGCAGGTGCGGCTGGTCCGGGGGGACCGCGACGTCTTCGGGCTGCATGGCCGGTCCGCCGAACAGCGGCTCGCCATTGACCTGCTGATGGATCCCGAGGTGGGCATCGTGTCCCTCGGTGGGCGTGCAGGCACCGGAAAGTCAGCACTGGCGCTGTGTGCCGGTCTCGAAGCTGTCCTTGAGCGGCAGGAGCACCGCAAGGTGGTGGTGTTCCGGCCGCTGTACGCCGTGGGCGGCCAGGAGCTGGGCTACCTGCCGGGCGGCGAGAGCGAGAAAATGAACCCCTGGGCGCAGGCGGTCTTCGACACCCTCGGGGCGCTGGTCTCGCAGGAGGTGGTGGAGGAAGTCATGGACCGCGGCATGCTGGAGGTCCTGCCGCTCACCCATATCCGCGGCCGGTCCCTCCATGATTCCTTTGTGATCGTGGACGAGGCGCAGTCGCTCGAGAAGAACGTGCTCCTCACGGTGATGAGCCGGATCGGGCAGAACTCCAAGATTGTCCTCACTCACGACGTAGCGCAGCGGGACAATCTGCGGGTGGGCCGGCATGACGGCATTGCCGCCGTCGTCGAGACGCTCAAGGGGCATCCGTTGTTCGGTCACATCACGCTGACGCGTTCCGAGCGCTCGCCGATCGCCGCACTGGTGACGGACCTGCTGGAGGGTGCCGAAATCTAGGGCTTGCGTTCCGTGGCGGGTCAGCCGACCTGCCACGGAATGTGGTCGCGTACGTCGGTGAGCGTGGGTGCGGCGTCGGTGAACAAATCATCAACCATGTACTCATCCACTCCACTGATGGCCAGCCGGTGGCCGCAGCCTGCGAGTTCGCCGTCGAGCGCTGTTGTTGAGACGCAGATTGCTGTGGCGACGTCCACCAGCACCCGGGTTCGGCCTGTTCCGATGAGCGGGCGGCCCGGCGTGAATGGCTGGTAGGAGATGTTCGGGGTGGCGGTGGCGGCGAGAACACGGCGGCCCTCGTGGACGTCTTCGCTGATGTCCTCGAGTTCAACGCGGTTCGCGAACGGCGTCTCATACGGCACCGGAGCATCCCCCGCGAGTTCCACGGGGTCAAGCATGGCGGACCAACGCGGGTCACCGAACGCCGGTTCCCCGTAGGCGGCTTTGGGGCGGCGGTGGACGTACCCGGTTTCGTTGTAGACCGGGCTGACGAGGTTCGGGGCGACGAGCCAGGAACTCTTGCTAGCACTGACGTAGAACGAGTCTCGGGAATGCTCGTTGCCGGTGCTGCTGTGGAGGAGGGCTCCCTCAGCTGTCTCAACTCTCAGTGCCTGCGGCCGGCGCACCCAGGCGCGCAGCGGATCCGACTCCCCGTCGGTGCTGATCCAGGACACGGAGAACCGTACCGTTTCCCAGCGCCACGGCGAGGAACGGCAGAGGGATCGGAAGAGGCTCGCGGGGTTCAAACCGCTTGAGGCGGACATATCCACAGTGTAAGCCAGGCGTTTCAGTTCCCGGCGCCGGATTCGGTTACGGTAGGCAGATGCTGGCGCTGATGGGGGAGTACTGGGACACCGCGCCCGTTGCGTTCTGGCTGTGCGCCCTTGCGCTGGCGCTGCTCGCGGTGATCGGGATCTGGCTCAGCGTCATCGATATCCGAACCCACCGGCTGCCTAACCGGATCATCTTTCCCTCCTATCCGGCGGCCGGTGTACTGCTCATAGCTGCGGCGCTCGCGGCACAGGACTGGGGCCGGCTGGTGTCCCTTGCCGGCGGGGCGGCTGTGCTGTGGGTGTTCTACTTCATCCTGCGCCTGATCTACCCGGCCGGTATGGGCTTCGGTGATGTGAAGCTTGCCGGGGTGCTGGGCCTGTATCTCGGCTTTGTGGGTTGGTCCTTCCTGCTGTGGGGCACTTTCGCGGCCTTCCTCCTCGGCGGACTGTGGGGTGTTCTCCTCATCATCAGCCGGAGAGGTAACGCCAAGACGGCCATCCCGTTCGGGCCGTTCATGATCGTCGGGGCAGGACTGGTCCTCGCACTAGGCTGAGGAATATGCCTACCCCCGAGTTCGTCCAGGACCTGCGTTCCAAGATCGGCCATGATCCGCTGTGGCTTCCCGGAGCAGCGGCGGTGGTGTATGACGACGACGGCCGCGTCCTGCTCGGACGTCGAGCCGACACCGGCCAGTGGACCCTCATCACCGGGATGATTGAGCCGGGCGAAGAGCCCGCCCCGGCCATTGTCCGTGAGGTGCAGGAGGAGACCGGCGTGTCAGTTGAGGTTGAGCACCTGGTGAGTGTCGACGTCGTCGGGCCGGTGATTTTCCCGAATTCCGACGTCTGCAGGTTCCTGAGCCTGGTGTTCCGGTGCCGGTACCTTTCCGGTGAGGCGCGCGTGAATGACGACGAGTCCATGGACGTGCGGTGGTTCTCACTCGATGACCTTCCGGAGCTGAACCCGCTTCACCGCAAGCACGCCGAGAATGCACGCTACTCGACGGGTGTTCCCAACTTCGTGCGCTGACGCGGCGGGTTGCCTGCCGCCCGTGGGCCGGAAGAGACGAAGCGCGCTACTGAACTTGCGATAGCGCTTCGGCCATCCGATAGCGGTTGAACGGTGTCGGGTGGCGGGAAGGCTATCGGGTGGCAGGAAAGGGGCTCATCCCAATCGGGGGTGTAGGAGTTGGGGTCTGAAGCCGCCGGTCTCGAGCAGGCTTCGGGCGATGTAGTTGGTCAGGTTGCGGAACCCGAGTGCGGAGCCGCGCAGGTGTTCGAGCCGTCCGTTGAGTGCCTCGGTCGGCCCGTTGCTGGTGCCGGGTCGTTCGAAGTAGGCGAGCACGTCGGCGGCTCGCTTCTTCAGGGTCCGGCCCAGGGTGGTGAGCTCGGTGAGCACCTTGGGGACGCCGGCGCTGAGGTCGGTGATCAGCTTCTCCATGAGCTCGCGGCCACGTTGCCGGTCCTCGTGGCGATAGGCGGCGATCATCCGCTGGTAGACACCCCAGGTCGCCTCGACCTCGACGTGAGCGTCATCAACGAACAGCGCGCGTAGCCTGTCGCTCTGCTTGTCGGTGAGCAGGTCCGCGCCGGTGTGCAGCGTGCGCCGCGACTTGTAGAGCGGATCGTCCCTGAACCCACGGTGCCCGTGGATCGCGAGTTGGACCCGGCGCCGGCACCTGTCGAGGGCGTCACCGGCCAGGCGCACGACGTGGAAGGGATCCATCACCGTGACCGCGTCCGGGATCTCCTCCGCAGCGGCGGTCTTGAACCCGGTGAAGCCGTCCATCGCGACCACCTCGACCGCGTCACGGAAGGCGTCGTCGCGGTCGGCGAGCCAGGTCTTGAACGCCGCCTTCGACCGGCCCTCGACCATGTCCAGCAGCCTTGCTGGGCCGGCGCCATCGCGGACCGGGGTGAGGTCGATGATCACGGTGACGTACTTGTCGCCACGCCTGGTGTGGCGCCAGACGTGCTCATCGACGCCAATGACCTTCACGCCCTCGAACCGCGTGGGGTCGTTGATCAGCAGCCGCTTGCCTTCGGCCAGGACCGCGTTGTTGGCGGTGTCCCACGCGGCCCCGAGTCCCTCGGCGACACGGGCGACGGTGAGGTGTGCGACCACGATCCCTTCCAGCGCCCACCGCAGCCCGGTGCGCGAGAGCTTCGCGCGTGGCTCCGCCGCGGCGCTGGTGTCTTGGCGCCACAAGTGTCCGCAGTCGGCACAGCGGTAGCGGCGCACTACAACTTCCAGCACGGTCGGTCGCCAGCCCAGCGGCTCGTGGGCCAACCGCCGGATCACGGTGTCACGAGCGGCGCCTTCGCTGCCGCACCGTCGGCACCACTGATCTGGTTCCACCACGCGGCACGCGAGGACCGCACGATCCGGTTCAAGTCGTTGCCGATCACGCTCAGACCGAGGCCGTCGAGTCGAGCGAAGGCGGTCAGGTCAGGGCGGCCGAAGCCGGCCGGCGGGGTAGCGTCGGACACGTCGAGGTCTTTCGGATGGATGGCGTAGGAACCTCCATCGTCGGGAGACCTCGACGTCTATCTGCGGACTGACTCGGCGGGGCGCGATCGTCTCGTGCGTTGGCGGACTACGGGAGCTTGGACGCGAGGACGTCGGCCGCCAGGATCTCGGGTGCTGCGCCGAGGAGGTGCTGGTTGGCCATCAGGGCTGCGACGATGGCGCCGTTGGCGTGGGCGTCGCGAGCGGCTTCGTCGGGGAATGCATCGAAGATCCAGAAGGTGTCGGCATGGGTCCTAGCCGCGAACCAGACAATCGTTCCTACTTCTTCGTTGGCGAGTGCGACAGCGCCGGCGAGCAGATCGGCGAGCGCGTCGTGCTGTCCATCGGCCGCGACGATCTTGGCGACGAAGGCATACGGAAGCGATGCGGGTGTGGACATGAGGGGTTCTCCTTGAAGTCGGGGTTCTTCGTGGGACGAGTCCAGCATATGACGAGCGAGGGCCGATGGGGAGTGGCGTATACGGCAGTATTGCTATTGTTTACGTCATGCGTATCGGACTGATCGCGATCGACGGCTGCTTCGGTTCGGCGGTCGCGTCGGTCATCGACATCGTGCGGGTGGCCGACGGAGCCCGCGGCGATGTCGACCCGCGGATCGACCCGATCGAACTCGCCATCCTCGGACCGAAACGGCGAGTGACCACGACGGCATCGATGACCCTGTCGGTGGACCACCCGCTGTCGGAGTCCGGAGAGTTCGACGTGGTCGTCGTCCCTGCGCTTGGAACCCTCACGGCCGCCGCGACCCACGACGCCCTCCAGAGCCGAGATGCTCGTTCGGTCATCGCCTCACTCGGGCGCCTCGACGACGCGACCACCCGGATCGCCGCGGCGTGCACCGGCGTGTTCGCCGTCGCCGAGACCGGACGGATGCATCATCGGCGGGCGACGACCAGCTGGTTCCTGGGGCCGGAGTTCCTGAAGCGCTATCCGACCGTCGCCCTCGATCTCGACACCATGGTCGTGGTCGACGGGAACCTCGTCACCGCCGGCGCCGCCTTCGCCCACATCGACCTCGCGCTCTCACTCGTGCGATCGATCAGCCCCGACCTGGCCCAACATGTCGCCAAGCTCCTCATCATCGACGAGCGCCCGTCGCAGGCGGCTTTCGTCGCCTACGAACATCTCCGGCACGAGGACCCGATCGTCGTCGAGTTCGAACGCTTCGTGCGCGCCCGCCTGGACGAACCGTTCAACGTCGCCTTCGTCGCGCAGTCGCTCGGCACCAGCCGGCGCACCCTCGAACGACGAGTCCGTGCGGCGCTCAACCTCACTCCGCTCGGCTTCGTCCAACGGCTTCGCATCGAACGAGCTCGGCACCTCTCAGCAACCACGGACCTCACCTCCGCCGAGATCGCGCTACGGGTCGGCTACGCGAACGCCGAGACTCTGCGCTCCCTCCTGCGCAGGGAGCGACGCCGTTCCTGACCTATCGCCATGCCTGTAGCTTGTGTCCTAGCGCTCGGTTGGAGCCACCTCTCAGCACGTCGCGTCGACGCTCCTGCGTCGCCCCTGGACGACCCACTCGACACGCCCGAAGCACAGGCCATGTGACGTGCCCCGGCTTCCCGGACGGTCGGGGTTGGGTGGCTGTGATGTCGCTGCGTTCTCGTCGAGAGGGTCAGCAGACCCGATCAGGGTCGATTGGGATGAGCCGCGAAGGCGGTTAGGTCAGGGCGGCCGAAGCCGGCCGGCGGGGTAGCGTCGGACACGTCGAGGTCTCTCGGATGGATGGCGTAGGAACCTCCATCGTCGGGAGACCTCGACGTCTATCTGCGGACCGACGCGCCCGGCCGACCTACACCCTCATCTGGGAAGAGCCAGGAAAGGTATCGCCATTGTCGATGCGTCACATTGGGGAAACGCTTTCCTGAATATCGCCTGATCGCTTGAATGTGACCGCTCTCACGGCTAGGCTGATTTTCGTTGGTCTCCGTGAATCGTTTCATTGCCCGTGCCTTTGTAGTGCCCCGGGCACCTCTCGGGTGGCCCGAGAACCACCGATATTTCACTGTCGAACTAAAAGGTGTGATGCCATGACCCTCGAAAATTCGCGTCCGCATTCAGCGCGCGCCCTGATAGCAGGAGCCGCAATCGTCGGCCTCTGTACGGCAACGACGCCGGCCCTGGCGGCAGAGGAGCCGCTGACCCGTTCCTTCGACTTCGGTACCAGCGAAAGCCCGGTGGCTGAGGGCTGGACCGGTATTGACGAGACCAACCGGTACTCGGCGGAAGCTGGCTACGGCATAGTGCCGGTTGGTGGAGTCAACCCCATCTCACGGCTTCGGACCCCAGCTGTCCCGGACCCGGTCGCGAATGACTTTGTGCTCGCAACCGCCTGGGGCTTCGTCGCCGATGTCCCGAACGGCTCCTACAGTGTTCGGGTCATCTCAGGCGATCAGCTCGTCAACGGCGGCACCACCAATACAACTGTCGCGCTCGAGGGCACGGCAGCCGGAACCATCCAGGCGCGCCGCTCCGTAGCTGAGCAAACGTGGCAGACCACCGTTGAAGATGGTCAGCTCACCATGGATTTCACCGGCGAAGGAGCCGGCGCCTACGTCAACGGCGTCGTCATCACGGAGGTTGAAGCAACACCGGAGCCTGAGCCGGAACCCGAACCCGAAGAGCCGGTCTCCACCCTGGCCGCGCCGCAGTCCGTGCGTATGTCCCATGTAACCTCCGAGGCCGTGACCCTGCGCTGGAATGAAGTCAGCGGAGCCACGGCCTACGTTGTCTCCCGGGCTGACGCAGTGGACGGTCCCTACACGAAGGTTGCGGAAACCGGTGAGCGGACTGTCTACCTGACCGACCCCGTCGACACGACGAAGGTCCGCTACTACAAGGTGCAGGCGCGCGGCGCTGACGGTCTCTCGCCGTCGTCGGCCGCGGCTGCCTCCAGTCTGAGCACTGACGCGCCCGCGCTTCCTGAGAATGGCGTGCTGTCGCTGGATCTGGGCAACGGAGAAACCGCGCCGGGCGCCGTCCGGATCGATGAAACGACGGCCTACACCGCAGAGAACCGCGCAGGCTTCGTAGACGTGTCCCAGGTTTCCGCCACCGACCGCGGTACGGAGGACGCCACGCGCTCCGACTTCGTCACCGTCGGCGACACCGAACTTGTGGTTGACCTGCCGAACGGCAACTACACGGCCAACCTGATTGCCGGTGACGCCGAGGGCGCAACCGATATCGCGATCACGGCCGAGCAGATGGCCAAGGTGCAGCCGACCGCGAAGGCGGCCGGCGAGTACCTCGAAATGGCCTTCGACATCGCAGTGGTGGATGGCCAGCTGAACCTCGAGTTCGTAGGGACCGCAGCGAACCTGAATTCGCTGGTGCTGACCCAGCAGACTCCACTGGAGGCCGGCCCGCAGCCGACCGCCTGGATCACCGGCGACTCCACCGTCCAGACCTACACCTCCGGTTACGCGCCACAGGCCGGCTGGGGCCAGATGATCGACCGCTTCCTCTCAGATGAGGTGACGGTCGAGAACAAGGCCATCGGCGGGCGCAGCTCCAAGAACTTCATCAGCCAGGGCCGCCTCGACGAGGTGCTGCTCAACATCAAGCCGGGCGACTACCTCTTCGTCCAGTTTGGCCATAACGACAACAGCTACGGCGTGGATGACCGCTGGGCCGCTCCGGGCGACTACTACGAGTACCTGCGTACTTTCGTGGACGGAGCCACCCAGCGCGGTGCAACGCCGGTCATCGTGACGCCGGTCTCCCGCCGTTCCTACAACACCGAGACGGGCGAGGCCAACGTGTCCTTCCCCGAGTACGTGGACGCAGCAACGCGTATCGCGGCGGACACCGGAACCCCGCTGGTTGACCTCTCCGCCTCGAGCCGGGCCTACTTGACCGAGATCGGTCCGGAAGCGGCGAAGTCGGTGTTCCTGCACGTTCCGGCCGGTGTCTACCCGGGCCGGCCGAACGGAACCACTGATGACACGCACTTCCAGGAGTACGGGGCCATCCAGATGGCCCGGCTGGTTGCGTCCGACGTCGCCAAGCTGGACATCCCGCTCGCCGCCGAGGTGGAAGCGGCGGAGCCGCCCGCCGAAGTACCTGCAGCGCCGGCGGGGCTGGTTGCCGGCAGCATCTCGAACGCCGGTGCACAGCTCACCTGGGATGCGGTCGAGGGCGCTGACATCTACAAGGTCTTTGCGAAAAAGGCCGACGCCGGAGATGATGCGTACGCTCTGGTCACCACCTCCACAGTCCCGCTTGCCAACGTAACGGGCCTTGAGGAAGGGGTGTCTTACGACCTTCGCGTTGCCGCAGTGAATGGGAGAGGTGACTCGCCGCCGTCGGACGCTGTCCGCATCACCACCAAGGCACCGCTGTACAAGTTCGATCTGCAGCTCGCCGGCAATCCCGTCATGGATGGCTATACCGCGCTGGACAATACGAGCCTCTACACACCGGAAATCGGCTACGGCTTCCTGTCTACTGAGGGTCTCAGCGGTCGCGATCGCGGTACCGGGTTCGATCCCGTACCCACCGCGCTCCAGCGGGACTTCCTGCTGCCGGATGCCGCAAAGCACGAGCTCGTCATCGATGTTCCCAACGGCTCCTACGCGCTCAAGGCTTACTACGGTGACCCGCTTGGTAGCGGACGGTTGGCAATTCAGTCGGAGGGCAAGGACTACGGTTCCTCCAACGCCGGTCGCGGCACCATTGCGGACAGGATTCTGCAGCCCGTACTGGTGACGGACGGCCAGATCAACATCAAGGCCGGCGGCTGGTTCAACGGTCTGGAAATCACGCCGCTGCTGCTGGCGCCGAATGAGTTGGCGGCCGACGACGTTCAGATCGATGGCAGCGACGTTGCCGTCTCGCTCAGCTGGACAGGGAACGACGACGCCGCAGGCTACCGTGTGTACCGCCAGTCCGCTGGAGCTACGGAAGCGGAAGCGCTCGGCGATGTCGATGGAACGTCCTTCGTGGACACCACCGCTGATATCGGCCTTGAGTACACCTACACCGTTGTTGCGCTGGATGCTGCGGGAGCAGAGTCGGTTCCGTCGAACGCGCTCGAGCTCACTACGGTGGACCCGGACGTAGCAAAGGCGCCGGTTCCCACCGGACTGGCGCTCGGTGACGTGAACAAGAACGACGTCACGCTCAACTGGGAGCCATCTGAAGGCGCTCTCTTCTACCAGGTGTTCCGTGCCGATCCGCTGGCAGACGGTTCTGTTGGTGAGCTTGAACTTGTCGGTCGGGCTGACAAGCCCACCTACACGGACACCGACGTTCTGACCACTGTTGAGTACGTCTATGCAGTGGCAGCCGTCAATGCCGGCGGCGTGTCGGAAAAGTCCGAGACCGTCACCTCCCCGGCTAAGACCACGCTGGTACGGCAGGCAGAGCGCCTTGACCGTTCGCCGGTAGCCGTTGCTTCCGAAGAGGGGGTCTACGTTGGGTGGCGCATGCTCGGCCTGGATCCCGAGGAAATCGGATTCCACGTCTACCGCGACGGTGAGCGGATCACCACCGAACCGGTCGTCTCCAGCACCAACCTGCTCGACGCCGAGGGTGCTGCTGATGCGACCTACCGCATCAGCACCGTGGTGAACGGCACCGAGCGCTGGGCCACGGAGGACTTCACGGTGTGGGATTCCCAGACCCTGGACATTCCGCTGGACAAGCCGGCCGATGCCTACACCAAGGACGGCCAGCCCTACAGCTACCGTGCCAACGACGCATCGATCGGTGACCTGGACGGTGACGGCCAGTACGAGATCGTGCTCAAGTGGGATCCGACCAACTCCCAGGACAACTCGAAGGGCGGCTACACGGGCAACGTCTATGTGGATGCCTATGAGCTGGATGGCACACGCCTCTGGCGCATCGACCTCGGCAAGAACATCCGTGCCGGCGCCCACTACACGCAGTTCCAGGTCTTTGACCTCGACGGCGACGGCACAGCCGAAGTCACGCTGAAGACTGCTGACGGAACGGTCGACGGCACGGATGCAGTCATTGGCGATGCCCGTGCCGACTACCGTAACTCCGGCGGGTATGTGCTGGATGGTCCCGAATTCCTGACGGTCTTCTCCGGAACGACGGGTGCGGCGGTCGACACCGCCGACTACATCCCTGCCCGTGGAGATGTTGGTGCGTGGGGCGACGGCTACGGAAACCGCGTTGACCGGTTCCTGGCCGGAGTGGCCTACCTTGACGGCGAGAAGCCGAGCCTGGTCTTCAGCCGCGGTTACTACACGCGCACGGTGATAGCAGCCTATGACTTCGATGGCGCCACGCTGACACCACGCTGGACCTTCGACTCGAACGAGTCGGGCGACGAGTACAGGGGTCAGGGCAACCACCAATTCTCGGTGGCGGACGTCGACAATGACCAGAAGGACGAGATCATCTTCGGGTCCATGACCATCGACGACGACGGCACGGCGCTCTACAACACCGGCCTCGGCCACGGCGATTCACTCCACGTTTCGGACTTCGATCCGGCGCGGGAGGGACTTGAGGTCTTCGCGGCACACGAGGACATGGGTGCGTCCGGCAACAATGGTGCTACCTTCCGAGACGCCGCGACCGGTGAGGTGATCTGGTCCATCCCGGCAACCCGGGACACCGGACGAGCTGCCATGGCGGACATCGACCCGCGGCACCCAGGTGCTGAAGGTTGGGCTGTCGGCGGCGACGCTGCCTGGAACTCACCGGTGGGTCAGCTGCGCGCAAGCGACGGCGAACTGATCGCCGAGCAGATTCCGGCAGCGAACTTCCTCACCTGGTGGGACGGAGACCTCCTGCGGGAAATCACCGACCACGACTGGATCGAGGAAACCCGGACCGGCGTGCCCACCATCTCGAAGTGGAACGTCGAAACCAGTTCCGAGGACGTGCTCTACCGTGCTGAGGGAACGTTGACGAACAACGACACCAAGGGCACGCCGGCTCTCCAGGCGGACCTGTTCGGTGACTGGCGCGAGGAGATCGTCACCCGTACCGACGATTCGACCGCCCTGCGCATCGCCACCACGGTGAACGTCACGGACCACCGGCTGCGCACCCTGCAGTCCGATCCGGTCTACCGCCTTGGGGTTGCCTGGCAGAACACCGCCTACAACCAGCCTCCGCACACCTCGTACTTCCTGGGCGAGGGTATGGAGCAGCCGAAGGCGCCGAGCATCGCGTACACCGGTGAAGAGCCGGCTCCCGGTGAATTCGTCAAGCCGTCCTTCACGCCGGACGCTCCGGTGAAGGACTCGCTGACCGACGAAAACCAGCTGGATCTGGGCCTGGCGAAGCAAAAGTTCCCCCGTGGAGCTTCAGAGGTTGTGCTTTCGAACCTGGCTGCAGAGGGATGGGTGCACGTCTACCTCGGTGAGGTTTCGCTTGGCTGGCACCTGGTCAACGACGGCGCAGTCACCGTGACGACGCCGGAGAACACCCGGCCGGGAGACAACCGTCTGGTGGTGCACACCTCAGGGGATGAGCTGCTGGGTTGGGACCGCCTCAAGGTGGTGGGCCCGCCCCGCTAACCCCTCACGGGTGTTTGGGAACCTGAAAGCGAGGGTCCCTCTTGGATTTGCATCCATGAGGGACCCTCGCTTTTTTATGCCGATTACTTTGATGTGCGCGTGCTTACTGCGGCGGGCGCGTCATGGAGAGCACGTCGAGCGCTTCGTCCAGCTGTGCTTCCGTCAACTCACCGCGATCCACATACCCGAGCGCGACGACGGCCTCCCGGACCGTGAGTCCCTCGGCCACGGCCTTCTTGGCAATCTTCGCCGCGTTCTCATAGCCGATGTACTTGTTCAGCGGCGTGACGATCGACGGCGATGCTTCCGCGAGGAAACGTGCGCGTTCTTCATTGGCGGTGAGCCCGTCGATCATCTTGTCCGCCATCACCCGGCTGGTGTTGGCGAGCAGGCGGATGGACTCGAGCAGGTTGGCGGCCATCACGGGAATGCCGACGTTGAGCTCAAACGCACCGTTGGTCGAGGACAGCGCAATGGTGGTGTCATTGCCGATGACCTGGGCTGCGACCATGATGGCTGCCTCGCAGATCACCGGGTTGACCTTGCCCGGCATGATGGAGGAGCCCGGCTGCAGGTCGGGGATGGCAATTTCGCCGAGCCCGGTGTTCGGTCCCGAGCCCATCCAGCGCAAATCATTGTTGATCTTCATGAACGAGTACGCGATGTTCCGCAGCTGACCGGACGCCTCAACGAGCCCGTCACGGTTGGCCTGCGCCTCGAAGTGGTTGCGCGCTTCGGTGAGCGGCAAGCCGGTGTCCTGGGCGAGCAGTTCGATCACACGGGCAGAGAAACCGGCCGGGGTATTGATGCCGGTTCCGACGGCGGTGCCTCCCAGGGGCACCTCGGCAACCCGGGGGAGCGAAGCGTTGATGCGTTCGACGCCGTAGCGGACCTGCGCGGCGTAGCCGCCGAATTCCTGTCCGAGCGTGACCGGCGTGGCGTCCATGAGATGGGTGCGGCCCGACTTCACGACGCCCTTGAACTCCTCCGCCTTCCGCTCAAGCGACTCCGCCAGGTACTCAAGCGCCGGGATCAGGTCATTGATCAGTGCCGAGGTTGCAGCGACGTGGACGGAGGTCGGGAAGACGTCGTTGGAGGACTGTGACGCGTTCACGTGGTCATTGGGGTGCACCACCTTGTCGCTTCCGCCGTCCTTCAATGCGCGGGTTGCGAGTTCGGCCAGAACCTCGTTGGTGTTCATGTTCGACGAGGTGCCGGATCCGGTCTGGAACACATCGATGGGGAAGTCGCCGTCGTACTTTCCTGATGCCACCTGGTCCGCTGCGGCTTCGATGGCGCGTGCGAGCTCGTCATCGAGCACACCCAGCTCGGCATTGGCAGTTGCTGCTGCCTTCTTGATCCGTGCCAGGGCTTCGATGTGCGTCCGCTCCAGCGTCTTGCCGGAGATCGGGAAGTTCTCTACGGCACGCTGCGTCTGCGCGCGGTAGAGGGCGTTGGCAGGAACCCGAACCTCGCCCATGGTGTCGTGTTCAATGCGGTAATCGACGTTGTCCTGGGAATCAATTGTCATGCGCCAATTCTCGCCTGTGGCGCTGAGCCCCACAAATCAGAGGGCGCCCAGTTCCGACACGAGGTCGGCCTTGCCTTCATCCAGATGGTAGGTAACACCGACGACGGCGGTAGACCCCTTTTCGACGGCGCTCGCGATGACGCGCGACGAGTCAACCAGGCGCTGTGCGGTTTGCCGGATATGTTCTTCCACGGCGTCGTTGATCTCGTGATCTCCGTTGCGCCGTGAGGTGAGCACCGAGGGAGTGATGCGTTCAACGAGGTCGCGGAGGAAGCCTACGGGCATGGTGCCGGAGTCAATGGCGTTGGCCGTTGCGGTGACAGCGCCGCAGGAGTCATGTCCAAGGACAACAATCAGCGGCACATTGAGGACGCCCACACCGTATTCAAGCGAGCCGAGGACGGCGTCGTCGATCACCTGTCCTGCCGTCCGGACCACAAAAATGTCACCGAGTCCGACGTCGAAAATGATCTCGGCAGCCAGGCGGGAATCCGAGCAGCCGAAGATGACGGCAAAAGGATCCTGGGTGTTCACCAGCGACGTGCGGCGGGACGCGTCCTGGTTGGGGTGGGAGGACGAGGAGGAAATGAACCGTGCATTTCCATCACGCAGTTTCTGCCAGGCTTCAGCGGGAGTCAGTTGCTTGGTCACGGCTTTTACTCTACTGCTATTGCGCTTCCGCACATCCCGTTAGTGACTCTACGTTGAGCGCTAGCCCAGGTCCTCTAGCACTGCGCTGCCGAGAACATCGAACTGCGCCAGGTCCGCGGTCCCGTTCAGGATGAGGGTGAAGCCGTCCTGTTCGGTAGTGAGGAAGACATCGCCGGAGGTGCTGTCCAGCAGCTCCCAGGTGACGCCGTCGATCACGCGTTGTCCCGAAGGCTGCGCGTCCTCAAGGCGCTGGGAGAACCAGGTGGGGTTGGAGTTGTTGGTCTGTGTGACCTGGATGAACTCGCGGTCGGGGGTGAGATAGCCCACTTCCCAGAAAGCGACGCCGTCGGATGCGGATCCCGTCCAACGTGCGTAGTTGGAGGTCCAACCGTCCGGGAGAACAGCGGCGGCCGGCTCGTAACCGGCGGCGTCTTCCGCCTGGGAGGCTACGGTAGCGACGTCGATGTCCCGCGTGTAGGTCTCGGCCGTGTGCGTTGGGTTGAGCAGGACCACGAAGAGCACCAGTGCAAGGGTGACGGCGGTGGCGATGAACATGCCGATGGATGACGCGTTGGCGCGCTTTGCCTGCTTGGCCGTGAGTACCGGGGTTGCCGGTGCCTCCTGCTGGTTTTCCTGGGTATTGCTCACTCCTCCATTGTCCCTCACGCCGCATCCGTCACGAAAATGGCCGCAGCGCAGAGCCGCACTATGATTGCCGAAGAGGAACCGCTAATTCAACGATGAGGTAAACGTGTCCGACACCGCAAAGAACGCGCAGTATTCCACCCTTTCCCCGGCTCTTGCCGTGGGGGATGACGAGCCGGACCGCAACCTCGCCCTTGAGCTGGTGCGCGTCACCGAGGCCGCAGCCATTGCCGGCGGACACTGGGTCGGTTTCGGCGACAAGAACAAGGCTGACGGCGCTGCCGTTGACGCCATGCGCTCGCTCCTCTCGACCGTCCACTTCAACGGCGTTGTGGTTATTGGTGAGGGCGAAAAGGACGAAGCGCCGATGCTCTACAACGGTGAGCGGGTCGGTGACGGCAGTGGTCCGGAGTGCGATGTCGCGGTGGACCCGATCGACGGCACCCGCTTGACGGCGCTGGGCATCAACAATGCGCTCGCCGTTCTGGCAGTGGCTGAGCGCGGCACCATGTTTGATCCCTCGGCCGTCTTCTACATGGAGAAGCTGGTCACCGGTCCCGAAGCTGCGGACATGGTTGACCTTCGCCTGCCCGTGAAACAGAACCTGCACCTGATTGCCAAGGCCAAGGGCAAAAAGGTCAACCAGATCAACGTCATGATCCTTGACCGCGACCGTCACCGTCCGCTGGTCCAGGAGATCCGCGACGCCGGTGCCCGCACCCGGTTCCTGATGGACGGCGACGTCGCTGGAGCAATCGCGGCTGCCCGTGAAGGCACTGACATCGACGCGCTCATGGGCATTGGCGGCACGCCGGAGGGCATCGTTGCTGCGTGTGCCATCAAGTCCCTTGGCGGTGTGATCCAGGGCCGGTTGTGGCCCACCAGCGATGAAGAGAAGCAGAAAGCGCTCGACGCCGGCCACGACCTTGAGCGCGTTCTCTCCACCAATGACCTGGTCACCAGCGACAACTGCTACTTTGCAGCGACCGGCATCACCGACGGCGACCTGGTGCGCGGCGTCCGCTACTCCGGCGGCAAGGTGCTTACCCAGTCGATCGTAATGCGCTCGAAGTCGGGCACCATCCGTGTGGTTGACGGTGAGCACCAGGCTCACAAGTGGGAGAGCTACGCCCGCCTGAGCTAGCACTTGCGGCGTGCCGGGTGGCGCTTTTCCTCCCGGGTTGCCGCGCAGTCGTCGCGCCACGCTCGCGATAGCGATTCGGCCAAGCGATAGCGGTTAACCTGTACCGCCTGGCCGGTCTGCTATCCGACGGCACAAACGCTATCTCCGCCAGGGCTGCTACGTCGATGCCGTCCAGTGGAAGGCCCTGGACGCCAACCAGCAATACCGGTTGACCCTTCAGGCGGTGCTTCGGACGTCAACCAACGCGCCCCTCTTCGCCGAGGAATCGGCCGCGTTCCTGTGGGGCTTGCCGCTACCTGAAACGCCGACCATGGTGGACACCCTTGTGCCGCAGGGCTCCGGCAGGCGGACCGGCAACGGTGTTCGCCGCATCGTCCGGCCTGCGGTCGGTCCTTGCGTTCAGATTGGCGGTTTCACTGTGACGGGAAAGATCCAGCCAGCGGTCGAGCTGGCCTTGCGTTATGACCTTCCCTGGGCCGTCGCAGTGATGGACAGGGCGTTGAATGCGGTGCGGCTTCCGGCCGAGCGCCGTGCCAACCCCGTCGGCAAACCCGAAATCGCAACCTATATAGAATCCTTGCCCACTGCTCGTGCCCGGCGAAAAGCTACGCGGGTGCTCGATTTCGCCAACGGACTCGCCATGCTGCCCGGTGAGTCCCTGAGCAGGGTTCACATGGCGGCTCGCGGTTTCGAGGCGCCTGAACTGCAATACGAGGTTCACGATTCCGATGGCCATGCCGCAACTGTGGACTTCTACTGGAAGGCCTCCGGTATCGTCGGCGAGTTCGACGGCCTTACCAAGTACCTCAAACCCGAGTACCTCCAGGGCCGAACCGCATCTCAGGTGGTCATCGACGAGAAGATCCGGGAAGACCGCATTCGCAGCACAGGTCGGCACGTAGTGCGCTGGCTTTGGGAGACTGCGGTCTCCCCAGCTGCGTTGGAGAGGTGCCTCCGGGCGGCCGGCGTGCCGCAGAACGCGACGCCACTGGTCTTCTGATAGCAGACTTGCCATACGAGAGGGGTTAACCGCTATCCGATGGCCTAAGCGCTATCCCGAGACGAGAAAGCTATCGCGAGTCGGCCCCCCCAACGCCCGCTGGCGCTCGTCGCAGGTCCCTCGGCCAGTAGGCTTAGCACCATGAACCTCGTCATTGCTCCGTGTTGGAACGCGCCCGAATGGGACGCAGCGGTCAACCGCCTGAATGGTCACCCGCAGCAGCTGTGGGGGTGGGGGCAGACGAAGGCCGACCACGGTTGGCGGACCGATCGGCTCCTGCTGAACAGGGACGGCGAGACCATTGCGTGCGCCCAGATCCTGATCCGACGGCTGCCCCTGCCGTTCCGCGCGCTCGTCTACATTCCGCGTGGTCCGGTGTGCGGGGCAGGGGACGCACAGGAAGTCCTCGAGGCGCTCGGCAATTACGCGCGGGACGCCTATGCCGGGACCGTGCTCAGCATTGAGCCGGACTGGGACGCGGACTCGGATTTCGCGGGAGCAGTTCGCGCTGCCGGCTTCCGTGCCACCGAGAACACGATCCTCATCCCGCGCACTCTGATCCTTGACCTGAAGCTCAGCGAGGACGAGCTGCTGGCCGAGATGTCGAAGAAGCACCGCCAGTACATCCGCAAGTCCGCGCGGGAAGGCCTCGAATTCCGTGAGGTAACGCCGGGGGAGATCGCCGACTGCCTCAAGGTCTACCGGGAAACAGCGGAACGTGCCGGCTTCGGCATTCACGAGGACCGCTACTACCTCGACATCCACAAGAACCTCGGGTCGGCGTCACCCGTATATGCAGCCTTCCAGGGCACCACCATGGTTGCGTTCCTCTGGCTGTCGGCCAGCGAACACACGGCCTTCGAGCTGTATGGCGGCATGACGGAGGAGGGCGAGCGGCTGCGCGCGAACTACGCCCTTAAATGGCTTGCTATCCGGGAGATGAAGGCGCGCGGGGTTGAACGCTATGACTTCAACGGCCTCCTGAATGACGGCGTGTCCAAGTTCAAGATGGGCTGGGCCAAGCACGAGAACCTGCTCATGGGCACCTGGGACAAGCCGCTGTCGCCGCTTTACCCGGTCTACGCGACGGCGATGCCGCTGGCGCGCAAGGGGCTCTCCGCATCACGCGGCTCGGTGGGCGCACTGAGGACCAAGGCCCTGCCGGCACTGAAGACGAAAGTCCTGCCGGCACTCAGGGCTAAGGCTGAGTCTCTTCGCGGCCGCCGCGGACAGGCCCCAACCCGCCAGGATTAGAATCTCCGGCGGCACCCACGGTGACGGCGAAGGCGACGGCGGTGCTGTCGCCGTCGTCGTCTGTGGTGTCCGTATTGTCCGACGCGAGGCGTGCCATCACCGGCGACTCGTTGGCAGGGATGAAGGCGCTCTGCCCGCGGTGCAGGATGAGGTCGCCCTTGGGGGAGTCGAGCACAACCGTTCCGGACACCACCAGCACCACCGTGGGTCCGTTCTGAGCGATCGGGATGTCGGCTGATGCGGCGTCATCCCCGAAGGAAACGGGAAGTTCAAGGCGCTGTAGCTGGAACTCGTCAAACGGTGGGCAGTACAGCTCCTGTCCCAGCGGGGTGGATTCCGGGTCAAGCAGTGGCAGCGCGAGCGGCGCAAACTCGACGGTCTTCAGCAGCTCGCCGGTATCAACGTGTTTGGTGGTCAATCCGCCGCGCAGGACGTTGTCCGAGGACGCCATCACTTCAATACCGAGGCCTTCCAGGTAGGCGTGCACGTTTCCCGCCGGTAGGTAGAGCGCCTGTCCGGGCTGCAGGGTAACCCTGTTGAGGAGGAGTGCAACCAACACGCCCGGATCGCTCTCGTGGTGTCCGTTGAGCTGCAGGACGGTTGCGGCCGCTGCAGCCACAAGCGGGTCCGCGGAGTCGGGAAGTCCCTTGTCCAATGCCTCGACCACCCGCTCAACGGCCGTCCGTGTCTCCGCACCGCCGGTCAGGAGCCGGGTGAAGGCTTCGCGCAGAGCTGCCGCCTCATCCGGAATGCCGAGGTCGGCGACGACGGCGCTCAGGATGGCAGGCGCCGAGCCCTGCTGCTTCTCGAGCAGGTCCACGAGACCCGTGAAGATCCGTGCCGCTTCGGTCGGCGCACGGAATCCGCACAGCGCATCGAAGTCGGTGAGCGCGAAGATCAGCTCGGGCTTGGAGAACGCGTCGCGGTAGTTCCGGTGCGGAGCGTCCTGCGGGACCGATGCGGCGTTCTCCCGGTCGAACCCCTCCTGCGCCTGCTCCGGACTGGGGTGGACCTGCAGCGAGAGCGGCGCCGCCGCAGCGAGCACCTTCATCAGGAACGGCAGCCGGTCACCGAACGCCTCACGCGTCGGAGCGCCGAGGGTGCGGTCAGTGTCGGAATCGATCAGCGCGTCCAGCGAGGTACCAGTGTCCCCATGTCCCAGCACTGTGGAGGGCGAGTCAGGGTGGGCGCCGATCCACAGCTCGGCCTCAGGGCCGCCGGATGGTGTGCGACCGAGCAGTTCCGCAATGGCCGTGGTGGATCCCCAGGTGTAGGGACGCAACGGGTTGTCCAGCTGGTACATCGGGATATCCGTTCCTTAGGCGGGGGTGCATTCCCCGTTATCGGCCAAGAGAGATTCGAGCGTGGTCCAATCCTGATTCACCGCGAGCTGATGAAGGTAGTCGACGGTGATCTCGCCGGTGACGTTCTGAGCCGGCAGCTGCCCCGGCAGAGTCGTGGACGCATGCACCGGCAGAGCCTCAACCAGCCCCGCCCGGTCCACCGTGAGTTCCCCCAGCGCTGCGGCGGAAGCCTCTCCGGAAGCAGCCTCCAGCGTCTCCTGCACCCGCTCATGAACCAGCGGGATGTCCGGGTAGGTCGAGAACAGGTCGCCCGCGTCACCGAAGTCCGGCGCGCCGATGGTGAGGCGCCCGACGTCGTGATTCTTCGCCTTGATCGCCAGGTCTACGAAGCTGCCCAGCTGGTCACGAGGGAGGTCGGTCTCGACGATTTGCGTACCGGCGGCGGCGATGTCCTGGAAACGGGTCAGCACGGTTGCGGGATCAAGCTGGGCGATCATCGCCGCCTGGACACACTGCTGGCGCTGGATTCGTGCGTAGTCGGTGGCGTACTCACGGGAGCGGGCATACCACAATGCTTCATAACCGTTGAGGGTCTGGATGCCTGGCTCGATCCAGGCCGACGGCGGGTAGTACCGCTTGGGGCTGGTGCCCGGGATCTCTTCGGATGTGATGGGAACCCAGCCGCCCGCGTTGATCGTGATACCGCCCATCGCGTCGATGAGCTGCTCAAACCCGGCCATATCGACGAGGATGTAGGCTTGGACCTCGATGCCGAGAATTCCGCTTGCCGCGTCCATCATGGCTTCGGCGCCGGGGTCCTGAGACTCCGGATACAGGTCGGCGTAGTTCTGGGCAACCACCGGGTAGAGGCTGTTGATGATGCACTCGTTACCGCAGTTGTAGCCGTCCGGCCAGACTTCCCAGAGCGGAGAGTCCTCGGAGAAAGGCGCGTTCTGGAAATCGCGGGGAATGCTGAAGGTGACGGTGGCTCCGGTGTCAGCATCGACGCTGACCACGGAAATGCTGTCCGGACGGCGTCCCAGCCTGTCCTCACCGGCATCGCCGCCCATGAGGAGGAAGTTGTAGCGCCCGTCCACCGGGTCAAAGGCGGGGCCGGCCTGGAAGATGTTGCCGAACGTGTTCCGGCCGACGTTGAGCAGGTACGCGCCGTAGCCCAGCCCGCCGCTGGTCACGATCATCAGCACGGCGAGCGTTGCCGCAACGGCCGGGCGCATCCCTCGGTCCAGCAGCGGCGGGCGGATGATCCGCAGGGTGTTGATGAAGAGCAGTGCCCAGCCGACTGCCAGCGCCACGAGCACCGCAATGAGAAGCAGCGAGAACACCTCGTTGGCGAGCAGGCTCACCACCAGCTGGCGGTTAACCAGCGCAAGAACGACGGCGGTAATCACCAGGAGCCACACGGTGAAAGTGACGCGGAGCGCCCGTCGGCCGAGCCTGCGGTCTCCGGCAACCACCTGGGCGGCGCCCGGGATCAGCAGCGTGAGCGCCAGGAGCAGGAACGCGCGCCTGGTGCGGATGCCGGACGGAGCCGATTCCGGGTAGCGCACAGGATCGGTGAGCATGGTCCGTTCGGAAGGCCGGCCGGTGTGAACCGCCCGGCTCATGCGCCGCCTTCGCTGTCGGCAGTGCGCATACCAGCGTGTTTGCGCAGTTTCGCGCCCTTGTCGAGGGCGGTCTGCCGCAGTTCCTGTGCGAACCTCGTGAGGTTGCCGGAGAGCTCCTGAGCATGCTGCCCCTCACCGGAGGCCAGGATACGGACGGCGAGGAGCCCTGCGTTGCGCGCGCCGCCGACGGAGACGGTAGCCACCGGAATGCCTGCAGGCATCTGGACGATGGAGAGAAGGGAATCCATTCCATCGAGGTGTTTGAGGGGCACCGGAACGCCGATGACGGGCAGCGAGGTGAGCGATGCCAGCATTCCGGGCAGGTGGGCGGCGCCGCCGGCACCGGCGATGATGACCCGCAGTCCGCGGCCTGCGGCCTCACGCCCGTACGCGACCATGTCTTCGGGCATGCGGTGTGCGGAAACGACGTCAGCCTCATACGGGATGCCGAATTCCTCTAGCGCCAGAGCGGCAGCCTCCATGACCGGCCAGTCCGAGTCGGAGCCCATAACCAGGCCCACGAGGGCGCCGGCGGGGGAGTTGTTCACGATGTTTCCTTCCGGGGATCGCGGCCGTCCCGCAGGATTGCCGCGGCACGCTCGGCGCGCTCCCTGACCTGTGCCATTGTGTCACCGGGTAGGGCAATGGCGTTGACATGGCCGATCTTCCGGCCCGGCCGTACGCTTTTGCCGTAGGTGTGGATCTTGGCGGCGGGCTCTGCCTGCAACGCCATCGGATAGGCACTATACAGCTCTGCGTTGTCTCCGCCGAGGATGTTCTTCATCACCACAACGCCCGAGGCAAGGGATGTGTCCCCGAGGGGGAGGTCGAGAACGGCGCGCAGATGCTGTTCAAACTGGCCGGTCACCGCTCCGTCCATGGTCCAATGACCCGAGTTGTGGGGCCGCATGGCGAGCTCATTGATGAGGAATCCGGCGCTGCTGCCGGGAACTTCGAACATCTCCACGGCCATGACACCGGTGACACCGAGCTCGTCGGCGATGCGGAGGGCAGCTTCCGCGGCGGCGCGGGCCAGCCCTGCCGGCAGGTCCTGTGCGGGAGCAATGACTTCATCGCAGACGCCGTTGACCTGGATTGAATGGACCACCGGCCATGCGCGGGCCTCGCCACGGGGTGAGCGGGCAACCAGGGCTGACAGCTCACGAGTGAAGGGCACCTTTTCTTCGGCGAGCAGTTCGGAACCGGTGAACCAGTCGGCTGCCTGTGCGGCGTCGTCGTACGAATTGATGATCCGGACGCCCTTGCCGTCGTAGCCGCCACGCGGCGTCTTCAACACCACAGGCCAGCCCGTTTCGTCACCGAACTTCCGCAGTTCCTCTACTGAAGAGACGGCCTTCCAGCGCGGATTGGGCAGCCCCAGCCGGTCCACTGCTGCCCGCATGACCAGCTTGTCCTGGGCATGGCGCAGCGCGTCGGGGTGCGGCTGGACATTGATTCCGGAATCCACCAGGGCGCGGAGGTGCCGTTCCGGCACATGTTCGTGGTCGAAGGTGAGAACGTCCACGCCCTTGGCGAAGGCGGTCAGATCTTCCAGGTCGGTGTAGTTCCCCACTGCTGAATGTGCCACGGCGGCCACCGCTGAAACGTCGGGTCCCTCCGCCAGCACTCGAAGTTCAAAGCCAAGTTCGACGGCGGGAGGAGCCATCATGCGCGCCAGTTGGCCGCCGCCCACGACGCCGATTACGGGAAAAGTCACCCCTTCAGGGTACCTATTGCCGGAGGAGTCCTTGGATTTGACCTGTTCGCAACCGCCGCTTCCTAGGAAAGTCCCAATCTTGAACGGTAAAATGGACGCTCAGTTGTTGTGCTGATCATCAGATGCTGATTTTCAGTTTGTCCGCCAGGCAGGCGTAGGGTTCTCCGGAACGTCGTACGCGGACAGCTTCGGTGCTGCGCCCGCGGCGCCTCAGCTGAATGACTTCGCTTCGGCGCGGTCCTGCTACGGCGAAATGTCCTAGAGACCGGAGGGTCATGATCACCACAGTTGTCGACCGGACCCGGGCCCTCGCCTCCCTCTTCTGGCGTGAGCTGGCCAAGTTCGGTGCCGTGGGCGGTGTGGCGTTTGTCATAGACAAGGGACTGTTCTGGATCCTGATCCACGGTCCGATGGAGGACAGCGAGGTCAAGGCCCAGGTGGTGTCCGCCGCTATTGCCACGGTGTTCGCCTGGATTGCCAACCGATACTGGACCTTCCGCCACCGCCGCCAGGCCAACGTCCTGCGCGAACTGATGATGTTCCTGCTGATCAATGCGATCGGCCTGGGCATCGCGGCCGGCTTTGTGTGGCTCGCCAAGTACCCGCTCGACATCTCCGACCGCACGGGGCTGTTCGTTGCCGGAATTGTGGGTACCGTGCTGGCAACGGCCGTTCGTTTTGTTGCCTACCGCTTCTGGGTCTTCAACGAGGAACTCGATGCGGAGCCTGCGTTCGCTCATGACCATGAACTGATCCACCCCCGCTCCCGTGCAACTGCCGGTGCAGGTGCCGGCGCCGGATCATCCGTGCCGGTGGCCACCGGTCCGGTTCCGGCTGACGCTGCCGCATCAGCCCACCCGTCGCCCCAGCCGGTGGCGCACCCTCCGGCGCACCAGTCACCCCAGTCGGTGGTATACCCTCCGGCGAACCAGTCAGTGGTGCATCCGTCAGCTAAACAGCCAACCGAGCAGTAACGCGTTCACCCTCCATCAGGCGGTCGGTCACCTCGACCTCCGGGTGCACCAGCACCACGGTTCCACCGGCCGCCCAGATACGGACGGCAGCCGGCAGGACGGTCAGCAGGGGCAAGGCGGCCGGGACCAGCCAGATGCCTTCTGCGGGCTGGTCCGCTCCGTCCAGCAGGTCGCTGAACGTGAAACTCTTTCCGCCGGCACGGATCAGTTCGGCGCCGCTGTCAGCGGGATCCTCGAGATACACATCGCCGAACGCGCGGACGGTCGCTGCGTAGTCCACGGCACCGCTGGGAAGCGTTCCGGGCCAGCGCATGTCCAGTGCGCCCGGCGCCACCAGTACCAGCAACTCATCCTCGCGGTCCCCTTCCCGCCC
Organism: Arthrobacter vasquezii; assembly: GCF_029455255.1. NCBI lineage: Bacteria > Bacillati > Actinomycetota > Actinomycetes > Micrococcales > Micrococcaceae > Arthrobacter > Arthrobacter vasquezii. The sequence continues at coordinate 27,541 of NZ_JAROKN010000030.1, forward strand.
AACGCGCGGTGCTTCCGGGGCGGCATCCATGGTGAGCCGAACATCTACGGGGGCACCGTCGTCGGGCGCGGTCCGGTCGCCGGGCGCTGTCCCGTCGTTGCGCACGGTCTCGTCCCGGAGCACTGTCACCGCACCGACCTGCCAACTCGCCAGCGCCCACACAAGGCTCTTCCAGTGCGGCGGCATTCCAACCGCGACGACGGTGCCCGCCACCGCGTCGAGCTCCTCGACCAGCATGTTGGACGTCTTCGCAACCCAGTTTTCGAGCACCCTGCCGGAGAGTTCCACCCGTTCGGAGCCGGGCCCGTACCAAATGAGCCGGGGTGCTCCGGACGCGGACCGGAGGGACTCACATAATTCTGCAACGGACTTCAGTGGTGCCACTGGGTGCCTGCCTTTCGTTGGGTAAGCGTGCTGACCTGCGGGTTCAGTTGCACAATTGTGAGGTGCGCTTCGCGTGGCGTGCCCGCCATTTGGGAAATTCACTCTATAAGATTCCCTTCGCCGCTTGACTCGATGCTACTTACACGCGTGTAATTAGGTCATCGGATTTGCTTCGGCAGACGGGATTTCGGGGTTTCTCAGCGGCTTGCTGAAGGCACATCTCCCACACTAGTTTCTGTCCGAAGCTGCTACACCGGGAGGCTGGTATGGGGCAAGCAGAGCACATTCAGGACCGCACGTCCATCGCGGCCCAGGCGTCTGCGCGCTACGGATCGCGCGGCGTTCCGCAGGACTGGTACGTCGATCCGGCGGATCCGGACGCTGCTGAGCGGTACAGGCAGCAGACTTCGTCGCTTGAAAATGAGGCAACCGCCTTCCTGGCGGCCCATGAGGCATTGACCGAGGGTGCCGGCGTCGAGAATTTCCTCGATGCCGAGCCCGCAGCGGCACCACGCCGCCAGGCCGTGCCGGAGCGGGTTGACCAGGCGGTATGGATTGGTCTTCCGGGCATCGGCTCCGACTTCGATGATGAAGGCGAGCTGGGCTGGCAGGCTGACGCACTGTGCGCTCAAACGGACCCGGAGGCGTTCTTCCCTGAAAAGGGCGGCTCCACGCGGGATGCCAAGAAGGTCTGCGGCTCCTGCAACGTCAAGTCGCAGTGCCTGGAGTATGCGCTGGAGAATGACGAGCGGTTCGGCATCTGGGGCGGACTTTCCGAGCGCGAGCGCCGCCGTTTACGAAAGCGAGCGGTCTGATTCATCCGCAACAAAGGGTCACAGCCGTTGTCGTAGCCCACAACGGCGCCGAGTACCTTCCGGACACACTCAAGGCACTCGGTCAGCAGACCCGACCCCCGGACTTCCATGTAGGAGTCGACGCCGGTTCATCTGATGAATCGGCGTCTCTTCTGCAACTGCAGCTTCCGGTGGGTTCCCCCGTAGTAGGCGCCTCCGGGCGCGGCGGCTTCGGTGCCGCCGTCCGTACAGGGCTTGCCGAGATTCCTTCCAGCCGCCGATCGGAACCTGACAGTTCCGATCCCGCCAGCGGGGTTCACGACTGGATCTGGCTTCTGCATGATGATTCCGCTCCCGAACCGACGGCGCTTGAGCAGCTCCTTCGAGCAGTCGAGCTGGCGCCGTCCGTGACCGTTGCCGGTGCCAAGCAGGTCGAGTGGGAGCATCGGCGCAAGCTGGTGGATGTTGGGCTGTCCATCAGCCGGTGGGCTGAGCGGCTCACCCTGATCGACGTCGACGAACTGGACCAGGGCCAGTATGACGTCCGCAGTGACATGTTTGCCGTCAACTCGGCAGGCATGCTGATCCGCCGTGATGTGTGGGACAAGCTGGGTGGTTTTGACCCCGCGCTTCCGGGTACGGGAGACGACGTCGACTTCTGCTGGCGCAACCGCCTGGCCGGTCACCGTGTAGTGGTGGCTCCGGGGGCGGTTCTGCGGCATGCCGGCTCACGGGACAACCACGCGGCAACGCTCGGTGCTGCGCGGCGTGCCGAAGTGTATCTGCGCCTCAAGCACGCAACGCTGTGGAAGGTTCCGTTCCTTGCGGTCGGTGCCGTGCTGGGCGGCTTCGCCCGCCTGATTCTCGGTCTGCTGGCAAAGGACCCGGGGTACGGCGTCGGCCAGCTCACCGCCAGCATCGCTGCCGTGCTGAAGCCCTTCGATTTGTACCGGTCCCGTCGATCAGCCGCCCGGACCAGGCGGCTGCCGCGGTCAGTGGTGCGTGCGTTGCGGACCGATCGCAGGGAGGTGTGGTCACACCGGAAGTCAGTGGTGGAGGCGTTTTCAGCACGCGGACTCGAAGACGAGTCCTACGCCCAGAGCACTGCTGTGGACGTACCCTCGGGCGATGCGAACGACGACTTCGCAGCACTGGAAGGCCCCTCCCGGATCTGGGCGGGTTGGGGTGCCATTGCCGCGGCGATAGTGCTGCTCGGTGTTTCACTGGTCGCGCTGCACCGGTTCATCGGTGCCGCAGCGCTGGCGGGCGGTTCCCTCCTGCCGCTGTCAACAGATCTTGCCGAGATCTGGGCCAATGGATCGCGCTGGTGGATCGATCTCGGTGCAGGCTTCGCCGGGCACGGAGATCCATTCAGCTATGTGTTGTGGCTGATATCGGTGCTGGGATTCGGCAACGGCAACGTGGCCGTCGTCGTGCTGATGCTGTGTGCTGCGCCGTTGGCTGGATTGAGTGCCTGGTTTGGATCGGGTGCTTTTGTGCGCAGCCGTTCGCTTCGGCTGTGGGCTGCGTTCTGCTGGGGATCGCTGCCGGTCCTTCAGGTTGCAACCGGTAGCGGAAGGCTCGGTGCACTCCTGGTGCACCTCCTGTTGCCGTTGGTTGCGCTGGCGTTCATCCGCGCAGTGGGGCAGGCTCCCGGTAGGCCCGGATCACAGACCAACGACGCCGTTGACTCATCCAGGCGCCAGCGTTCACTTCAGTTGATGCTCAAGCCGGGCATCAATGGTGTTCCGAGCTGGACGGCGGCTGCTGCGGCGGGCCTGATGCTTGCCGTGGTGACTGCGTCTGCTCCGTCGCTGCTGCTGTTTTTTGTGCTGGCTGTTGTGCTGATCACCCTGGTTGCACGCCGCCGTGCCAAGACACTCTGGTGGGCGCTGCTGCCGCCGCTGGCCCTGTTCATTCCGTTTGCGGCGTCCACACTCGACCGTCCCTGGGCCGTCTTTGGGGACCCCGGCCTTCCGCTGCCGTTCAACGCTGCGCCCCTGTGGCAGCAACTGTTGGGCTATCCGGTAGCTTTTCCTTCGTTCGGCGGGCTTGCTGCGTTTCCGGACCTGTTCGAGGGACCGTGGCCGCTTGTTGTTTCGCTGATCGTTGGGCTGCCGGTGCTGCTGCTTGCTGCGACGGCGCTTTTCCTGCCCGGCAAGGCCAAGGCCGCTGCGCGTGTGCTGTGGCTGCTGGCGTTGCTGGCACTGCTCGGCAGCGTAGCGAGTTCTCTGGTGGTGACCGGCGTCGGCTCATCATCGCTGATCACACCGTTCACCGGACCGTCGGTCTCGATTGTCTCCCTGGCGCTTCTGGCAGCTGCGCTGCTGGGCGGCGAATGGCTGCAGCAGCGTCTGCGTGCCGGTAGGTCCGGGCGTTCCGGTAGGCCGGTTCTAGGTGCCCGGGCCTGGTTGACCGCCGCTGCCCTGGTGCTGGCGTTGGGCCCGGCAACAAGCCTGACCGTCTGGCTGGTTCCGCAGCTGCGTACCCCGGATCCTGCGGTGGAAGCGACCACTTTCGGAACCGGGCAGGCGGTGGTGCCAAGTGCACCCCGTACACTTCCTGCGACCGCCGCTGACCGCGGTACCAGCGGGCAGCGCAGCACCACCCTAGTGATGAATGTCGACGGCGACAGTAACGTCAGTGCCGCGCTCATGCGGGGCGGCGGCACCACGCTCGATGCTCTCTCCCAGATCTACTCTGCCCGTCAGCTTCACGGTTCACTGTTGAACGCCCAACTGCGCGAGGACGACGACGCGGCAGCCGACGTGCGGCGTACCGTAGCCACCCTGGTGGCCGGCACCGGTGTGGACCCGCGCGAGGAACTGGAGCGGCTCGGGGTGGGTTTTGTTGTGCTGCAGCAGTCGGGTTCGGCGGCTGAAGTTCTCGCCAGCCAGATCGATTCTGTTCCCGGACTTGTGTCGGTGGGCAACACCGAGGCCGGCTGGTTATGGCGGGTCGAGATGTCCGCTTCCGGTAATTCGGCAGCCGAGGCCCAGGTGGGCAGGGTTCGGATTGTTGATGAAGCGGGCTCAACCCTGAGCGTGCTCGACTCCGGCGCCACGACCGCTTCGGGCACGGTTCCGGCAGGCCCTGAGGGCAGGATGCTGGTGCTGAATGAGCGGTCCGAGCCCGGCTGGGAAGCGACCCTCAACGGTGAACGGCTGGAACCGGCGTCTACCGGATGGAATCAGGCGTTTGCGCTGCCTGCTGCGGGTGGCGATCTGGAGGTTCACTACGTCACGGCGTGGGAACCGTGGTCCGGAATTGCGCAGGCGATCGTGTTCAGCCTGACTGTTCTGCTGGCCGTTCCGATTCCTGCGCGCCCCCGCTTTGTCCACGTGCCGCAGGGCCGTAATCGAACGGCAGCGGTTCCGGTGTCGAGCGGGCGGCGGGCGGCGGAACCTGTGGCTAGTAGTGCTGGAAGTGCTGACGCGTTTGGAAGTGCTGAATCAGCCGGCCCGGCTAGTGCGTCCGACCCGGCTGACTTAACTGACCCGCCAGAACGCGAATCTGCCCTGAGCAGCGGAAGGGCCGGTAGCTGACAATGAGCGCAACGAAGAAGGTTAGTGAGACGGCCGTGCCTGCCAAACGAAGCGGCACCTGGGTGCGCGGTGCAGCGGGGGTTGCTGCCGGCGTCGTACTGGTGTCTGCAACGGGCGTGCTGGCGGGGGCGAGCATTGTGCAGAACATTGAGGGCGCGGCAGTAACGTTCCCGGTGCCGACGGCGGCGGTGCCGGCGGGGGAGTATTCGGCCGTATGTCCGGAACCGTTGCGGCTGCTCGAGGGCACTGTGGACGGCGGCGATCCGGAGTTCAGTCCGGTGTCTGAGACCGCCCGTAACCGAGTCAGCGCCATGACTTTGAGCGATTTAGGCGGAACTGTTCCGGGCTCGTCGATCACTCCGTTGGGCGGTGGCGATCCGCTGGCGGTTCTTGCCGAGCAGGTGCCCGAGTCCGAGCAGGAGGACCCGCAGGTCAGCAACGAGGACGGCCTGACCAACCGAGTAGCGGGTGTTGTCTCCGGGCAGGCAGTCGAGGGTGCGGCCGTGTTGCGTGCCCAGGCTCTGGGGGAGCAGCGTGCTACTGCCGGTGCCGGGTTTACCTATACCGCGACGGATGGCGATCTTTCGGGCCTGGCGGTAGCGCACTGTCAGGTTCCGTCGAACGATTTCTGGCTGGTCGGAGCGGTGACCACGGTGGGTGCAACGGCGGTGCTGAACCTGCACAATCCGTCGCAGTCGCCTGCAACCGTCAACCTGGACCTGTACGGGTCCGAGGGCGTGGTTGACGCTCCGGGCGGCCGGGGGATTCTCATTGCTCCCGGTGAGTCGGAGTCGATAGTGGTTGCCGGCCTTGCGGCGAATGAGGAGAACGTTGCCATTCGCGTGCGCAGTGACGGCGGGCGGGTCAGCGGATTCATCCAGCAGAGCATGTTGCGCGGACTGACTCCCGGCGGGGTGGAACTGATCCAGGCCTCGGCGCCGAGCGCTTCATCGCAGGTTGTTCCGGGCATCCAGATTCAGGCGCCGGATGTGATGGACCCGATCATCGCGCAGGAGGGCTATGCCGGTGCCGGGCCGTCGCTGCAGGTTGCGGTGCCGGGTGGAACGGATGCTGTGTTGGATGTCCGTGTGTTCGGACCAAACGGTGAGGTGGAGTTGCCCGGCGGTGGCGTTGTTACGGCGGCGGCCGGTTCGGTCACCTCGATCCCGCTGGAGTCGCTGCAAGAGGGGAACTATTCGGCTGTCATCAGTTCCGACGTACTGATTTCCGCATCGGCCAGGGTTGTCCGCGGTACTGAACCGGAAGAGCCGGTCGACCTGGCACAGGTCCCGTCTGCTGTGCGCCTCGGAAGCCAGCACGTGTCGACGTTACCTACCGGAGCGGACGCAGCCTATGTCTTCAGTGCGCCCACCGGCCGGGCGGAGGTTCGCCTTCTTCCGGTCACTGCGGAGGGCGCCCTGGGCGAAGAGCAAGTGTTCGACGTCGCAGGCGGCACCACCCTGACGGTGCCTGCTGCTGATCTCGGCAAAGAGACGGTTGCTGTGCTGATCGGCGTCTCCGGTGATCCTGCCTATGGTGCGCAGGTGACAACGCTCGACGGCGATACTCCCGGAATTTCCGTAGCTCCCATTCCTGCGGGCAGTGCAGGCCAGCAGAGCGTTTCGGTGAATATCGGGTTCTAGCTGAGTTGTTTCGGCGCTGGTTGGCCGGGGCTGGATTGTGCAGCTCGCCCGTCTCAGGCCCGTTACCTTCAGGCCCGTTACCTTCAGGCCTGTTACCTTTAGGCCCGGGAGCGGCCGTAGGCGGGGTCTACCGCTTCGGGTGCCATGCCCAACAGTTCGGCCATCTGCTCGACCACCACGTCATGCACCAGTTCGTTGGCGGGAACGTAGCCCTTCGCGGTCATTTCGATGGGATGGCGAAACACCGTAATGGTGGCAGGCTGCCTGTCAGCGGCGGGAGTGGAAGTGCCCAGTAGCCCGCGCACGGTTTCAGGGGCCATCTGTTCCAGACCGTCAGGGATTTCGAGGACGAGGATCTGGACGTCCTGGATCTTGTCACCCCACAATCGTTCGAGACGCTGTGCGGATTCCAGAACCCAATCCTCGAACCGTTCGGAACGGGTGCGGGATCCAGGCAGGTGTGACGGGATGAGCTCACCGCGCAGGCCCCTACCGTGGCGATCACGCCGCCGGCGGGCGTACCGGGACTGTTCACCGACAGGCCCTTCCGGTACAGCCGGACGAATGGAAAAAGAGCTATCCCGCATGCTGAAACTCTAGTCCGAACCCGTTCCTGCTGCATCACTGGCACCGGACACGGTAGGCTGATCAGTCGTGGGATCGATCCGGCAATGTTCGCGTTCAGCGTGCCAGCGTGCTGCTGTGGCAACGCTTACCTACGTGTATGCCGATTCCACCGCTGTCCTCGGTCCGCTGGCCACCTACGCGGAGCCGCACTCCTATGATTTGTGCGCCCCCCATGCCGAGAACCTCACGGTTCCGCGTGGGTGGGAAGTACTTCGGCTTGCACTCCCATCCGGACCGCCGGAACCCAGCCCGGATGACCTGTTGGCTTTGGTGAATGCTGTTCGTGAAGCTGCGGTTGACCGCAGCGTTCCTGAACCGGCTGCTCCCGGATCGAAGTCTCCGCTGACGCCGCCGCCCGGCGAGCCAGGTGCACGTCGCGGCCATCTGAGAGTTTTACGCGACCGGTGAGTTCTGGGCTCTGAGCACTGAGTTCTGACCACTGTCAGTTGTGAGCACTATCCACACGGATTCCCGGTGCTGATGCACTGCGCGATACCCTTGTAATACCGCACCACGTGTCACAGCTGTTGCTGCCCCGCACGCCATCCGGAATCCTCGAAAGGCTGCATCCTGTTGCCCAATATCTCTTCTGATCTGTTGGCTATCCTTCGGTGCCCCGTGACCGGATCCGCACTGGTGCAGGAGGGCGAGGCGCTGCGCTCGTCAGCTCCGGATGCAGCAGGTAGCTATGTGGAATACCCCATCGACGAATCCATCCCCGTGCTGCTTCGTCCCGAACTCAGGGCAGCGGAGAACGTTTCCGCGCCTGCTCCGACGCCCGCTTCTCCAGCAGAGGAATCCCCATCACTATGACGTTTGACTTCAAGGTAGCCGACCTCTCCTTAGCAGAAGCCGGTCGTCACCAGATCCGGCTTGCAGAGCACGAGATGCCCGGGCTGATGGCACTGCGGCGTGAGTTCGGCGAGAGCCAGCCGCTCAAGGGGGCCCGCATTGCCGGTTCCCTGCACATGACAGTACAGACGGCGGTCCTGATCGAGACACTGACGGCTCTCGGCGCGGAAGTCCGGTGGGCGTCCTGCAACATCTTCTCAACGCAGGATGAAGCGGCAGCGGCCATCGTCGTCGGGCGTGGAACGGTTGAAGAGCCGGCCGGTGTGCCGGTCTTCGCCTGGAAGAACGAGTCTCTGGAGGAGTACTGGTGGGCAACCACGCAGATCCTGCAGTGGCCTGACGCCGAGCCCAACATGATTCTCGACGACGGCGGTGACGCCACAATGCTCGTGCACAAGGGTGTGGAGTTTGAGGCAGCCGGAGCGGTACCCGCTGCGCCGGCCGAAGATGACGTCGATTACTCGCACGAGTACGTCGTCTTCCTCGATGTTCTGCGTTCCTCCCTGGCCGAAGATCCGCAGCGCTGGACGCGCATTGGGGCGTCCATCCAGGGTGTCACCGAGGAAACCACCACCGGTGTTCACCGCCTGTACCAGCTGGCCGAGCAGGGCAAGCTCCTGTTTCCGGCGATCAACGTCAATGACTCCGTGACAAAGTCGAAGTTCGACAACAAGTACGGCATTCGCCACTCACTGCCGGACGGCCTAAACCGTGCAACCGATGTCCTCATTGGTGGGAAGGTCGCCGTCGTCTGTGGCTATGGCGACGTCGGCAAGGGTGCGGCTGAGGCACTTCGCGGCCAGGGTGCGCGTGTGATCGTGACCGAAATCGATCCGATCTGTGCACTGCAGGCAGTGATGGACGGCTACCAGGTGGCCAAGCTTGAATCGGTGCTTTCGGTGGGTGACATCTTCATTACCACCACGGGCAACAAGGACGTCATCATGGCGCACCACATGCAGGCCATGAGGCACCAGGCGATCGTCGGAAATATCGGTCACTTCGACAATGAGATCGATATTGCGGGCCTGGCTCGCGTACCCGGCGTTGCCAAGGTGGAAATCAAGCCTCAGGTTCACGAGTGGGTATTCGATCAGGGGACTGACAAGCAGCGCAGCATCATCATGCTATCGGAGGGGCGCTTGCTCAACCTTGGCAACGCTACCGGTCACCCGTCGTTTGTCATGAGCAACTCGTTTGCGAATCAGACCATCGCGCAGATCGAGCTTTTCAGCAAGCACGGTCAGGTGCGCGAGGACGGATCGCCGGAGTACGCCAAGCAGGTGTACGTGCTGCCCAAGATTCTTGATGAGAAGGTTGCCAGGCTGCACCTTGACGCCTTGGGTGTTGAGCTGACCGAGCTGTCCAAGGGTCAGGCCGAGTATCTCGATGTTGATGTGGCCGGGCCGTACAAGTCGGATCACTACCGCTACTGAGCCGTTGCGCTGACGCCGCGGCGTCGTACTGACGCTGCGGCGAGCAGCAGGTTACGGGCGTTGCGACCACCAGGCACAGTGACGTACGGCCAGGAATCGTAACCGGACCGAAAGGGTGTCCAGCCGGAGCTGCCGGTTACTCGCGCGTAAAATTGCAACTGGACAGCAACTAGCAGGCAGGGTATGGAGCATGTCGAATCTCTCCGACGGGAAGCAGCCGCGGCGGCGCGGTTGGAAGATCGGTGCGCTGATTGTCGGTGGGCTGCTGGTTGTCGGTGGCGGTGCTGTGGCTGCCGTTACTGCGCCGAGTTGGGCTAACTTCGGCAATGAGCAGGCGGCAGCGCCGTCGTCGTCCGCTCCGTCTTCTGCCCCTTTCTCTTCCGAGGAACCGGAAGCTGAGCAAACGGCGGTTGCTGAGGAATTCACGTTCGGTGTGACGCCGACGGACGGTGCGGTAGCGGTGAACCCGGTCACACTTCCGGAGATCCGGGTGGAGGAGGCGACCATTCAGGATGTGTCGCTTGAGCCTGTGGACGGCGGCGAGCCGGTTGCAGGAACGGTGTCGGAGGATGGCTCCTCTTGGAAGGCCGACGGGCCGCTCTCGTTTGCCACGGAGTATGCGTTCGAGTTCGTTCTTGTCGACACGGCCGGCGGAGAGCACCGGCAGGAGCAGACGTTCACCACCGTTCAGCCGGAGAATGAGGCCAATGCCTGGATGTATCCGGCTCCAGGGTCCACTGTTGGGACCGGCCAGACGATCGAGATCACGTTCAGCGAGCCGGTGATCAACAAGGATGCGGTTGAAAAGGCCATCACGATCACCAGCACGTCCGGCCAGAAGGGTGCGTTCTACTGGCTGAACGATTCAGAGGTGCGCTACCGGGCTCAGGAGTACTGGGATCCGAACAGCACCATCACCGTTGATGTGCAGTTGTTTGGTGTTGATTTCGGTAATGGAATGATCGGCAACTTCAACGACACGTGGTCGTTCTCGACCCACAATGACCGCCTCGCTGTGGTGGACAATGCCACCAAGGAGATGCAGGTCTTCATCGACGGCAAGCTGGAGAAAACCTTCCCCGTGACGCTCGGCACTGAGGAATGGCCATCCTTCTTCGGGTTCTACACCGTGATGGAACAGTACGAGCGGACCAAGTTCACGGCGGAGTCCATTGGTCTGAAGCCGGGGGATCCTGCCTACTACGAGCCGACCGAAGTGAACTACGCAAGCCGCATCTCGAATGGTGGCGCTTTTGTTCATGAGGCGCTTCCTGCAGCCCAGCCGATTCTGGGTGAATTGAACGTTTCGCACGGTTGTGTGGGCATGAGCCCTGAGGGTGCCAAGTACTTCTATGACATGTTCGGTCCGGGCGACATGCTCGAGATCCGGAATACGGACACCGGTCCGGTGCAGGTCTGGGACGGTTTTGGTGACTGGAACCTGACCTGGGCAGAGTGGACCTCGCAGCAGGTGTGATTTTCTGCTTGCGCTGTAGCTTCAGCGCTCAGGAACTGAACGGCAGCTTGTGAAGCTGTTCGGCGGTGCGTGAGGTTCGTTCGCGCTGTTTCATGAGTCGGGCGTAGTCGCGGTCGCGCCGTTCGGATACGACTGCGTTCAGGAAGTCCTCCGGTGGTGTTCCTGCAGGTGGTGTCGGGAACACGAAAGCTGATGCTTCGGTGGCCAGTTCAATTGCGAGGGCAGCGCGTGCAGGCGGGGTGAGGCGGTTTGCCTGGCCGATGAACTGTGAAATCCGGCGGGTTAGCGCGTCAGGTAACTGGGCGACGTCGGCAGTTGCGATCCACTCCTGTAACTGCGGCGGCAACACGGCGCGTGTGCGGGACTTGACCACGACGCGCTCGTGCATTGAATAGGTGCCCGCAAGCAGGTCGCCCAGCCGTTTGGAGCGTTCATTGAACACTGCAACGAGGAAAGCGAGCGAGCCGACCAGAAGGTAGATTTCCAGGACGGCAAGCATTCCGCGGATGAAGGCATGCCGGAAGCGGATGGAACCGCCGTCGTCGCGCACGATGCGCAGTCCCATCACCAGGCGGCCGAGTGACTTTCCTCTGGTCACCGTTTCGATTGTCACCGGAATGATCACCAGGACAAGAACCACGAGCACCAGAACGAGTGCCTGGGTCAGTGCAGGGTCGAAGGAACCGCCAACGGTGTTTCCGACGGCGACGATGACCCCGATGATCACCAGAATTTGTGCGAGCACGTCGATCATCAGGCTTACGGCACGGGCGCCGAAAGATGCCGGGCGCAGTTCAAGAACGACTGCTTCGCCTGTGATGACCGAGCTCATTGGATGTCCTCCCCTTGGATGAAATCAGCTTAGCTGCCGTTGGCGTGTGGGTTTCGGCGGCTAAGCTGATCGGGTGGATCTGGACGCATTCGAGGAAGTTAACCGCGGTGACTGGAACCGGCTGGATTCGCTCACGCGGCAGCGCCGGTTGCGTGGCCGTGAAGCTGATGAGTTACTCAGCCTGTATCAGCGCACCTCCACCCACCTGTCGATGATCCGTTCCGTTGCGCCAGAGAGTGCGCTGTCCAACGAACTGTCGATGCGGTTGTCACGGGCGCGGACCAAGTTCACTGGTGCACGCTCGAATGTACTCGAAGATGTTGCGCGATTCTTTGTGATCTCGCTGCCTGCTGCGTTCTACCGGATCCGCTGGCTCACTGTGGTGGTGGGTGTGGTTTTTGTGGGTGTTGCCTGGCTGTTCGGTGCCTGGGTTGTGAATACGCCCGGAGTCATTGCGGCTCTTGGCAGTGACGAGGAGATTCGGCGGTATGTCGAAGAGGACTTCGTCAACTACTACTCGGAGAATCCGGCTGCGTCCTTTGCGGGCCTGGTGTGGACCAACAATGCATGGATTGCGGTTCAGGCGGTCGCTTTTGGGATCACCGGTATCTGGGGTCCGTTCATCCTTTATCAGAATGCCCAGGGCGTGGGGATGGCCGGGGGAATGATGGCCTCCTACGACAAACTCGACGTGTTTTTCATCTATATCCTTCCGCACGGTTTCATGGAGCTGACGGCAATCTTCATTGCGACGGCGGCAGGGTTACGGATCTTTTGGGCGTGGGTTTCGCCTGGAGCACGAACGCGGTCGCAGGCGCTTGCCGAGGAGGGGCGGTCGCTCATTACGGTTGCGCTGGGGTTGGTGCTGGTGCTGTTTGTGTCCGGGCTCGTAGAAGGGTTTGTGACGCCGAGTCCGCTTCCGGTGTGGCTGCGGATCGGAATCGGTTTTCTGGTGTTCGCGCTCTATTGGGTCTACACGCTGGTTCTTGGCAGACGTGCAGTTAGGGCTGGGTACACCGGCGATCTTGCGGATGAAGACCGTGGGGCTTCGGTGCTGACTGCCTGAACGTGAGCGAGGCTGGGTGCGGTGCAGTGCAGTGCAGTGCCGTGCCGTGCAGTGCAGTGCAGTGCCTCGGCCGACCGTGCCGTGCCGCGCCGACTGTGCCGTGCGTGCCGCAGGCGAAAC
>NZ_JAROKN010000031.1:0-37427 GCF_029455255.1 Arthrobacter vasquezii
GAGCATCTTCTGCCCCTGCCGGACCTTCGCGACGACCTGATCCGGGGTATGCCTACGTGCCATAATCTGTGAATTTCCTCCTGCACCCATTATCGGATGCGAAACTCACACAGTCACCGGACTCCTAGCCAGGGACCCAACCAATGTCACGTCAGCAGTTTGTCTAACTCATCGTCTGGCCTATGGCCGCCGGAAGAGCAGGTGTCCGATTCGACTCCTACAGACGTCACGCACACTTCGCAACTCCAGAACTCTGGGTGACGGCGGGTGCCTGGCAGGAGCTTGATCAATCTGGCAGCGGCTCCTCTGGCACAGCTTCGTTTCTAACTGCAAGATCCAGGTCCTGAAGGTAATCAACCGGACTCCTGTAGTCCTTGGCATCCCACGCTCGCGCAGCCTGTACTCGGCGCACTCCTACCTGTGCTCGTTGATCTGAGAGAAGCCCGGGCTCGCCAAGGTGGTGGTACTCAACCACGGGCCCCACTTGACACCGGGATGTCGGCGAAAGCTCAGTGAGAGCCCTTTGAGCTTCAGGCAGGGTTTCATGCAGCGAGCGAACACGGCGGAGCCTATAACTATCTCGTGTTCGATTGATGGTCAACCAACTGAGACGGGCTTGTCCGGGACTTCGGTAGAACAGATTCCAACGTCATGGCCAGCCTGTCGAAGATCCTCGCGGAGCAACTTCACCATCGCCAGGTGGTGCTGGCCGATTGCCGTCTTGTCCCAGGTGGTTCCGCTCTTGACCAACTCCGACATTAGTTGAAGTTTCGTGCTCTGCCTGACGATCTCTGTCTTGTTCGCCTTATAGGGAGGCAGGTTGTTGCTGAACTTCGAGTTCGTGCTGACACTGACTAGCGCGAGGTTTCCGAACATATGGAGCTCCTTATCATCAGGCGTCACTAGTTCCCAGCCGTCATCGTCCCGGTTCGCGTACTGAGGAAAGAAGTGCTCCACGGAGTTCCGGTACACGAAAGTGAAGTTGGTGTCGGCACCCTCCGTTGCCAAGAGGTAGTCAAGGTAGGTGAAAACGACTCGCTCAATATTGAATCCGGTCGGTTGAGACCCGACAAAAAATGCCTGCTGCACCTTCTGGCGTGCGTACGTCCTTAGAACGTCGAGGATCGATTGAGCCGCGTCCTGCTGCGTCAGACCGATGATCGGTTCACCTAGGATCCTCGTGATCCAATGCATTGTCCGCGGAGAGGTATAGGTGACTCGGAACATCGATTGGAGCAGCAGCACGTCGCGTGTTGCATCGTCGACGGGGGTGTCTTCCCACTCCGCGCTGTCGGGCGAAAAGGCGTTGGGAAAACGCGCATTGACCGTAGTGCGTTTGCCTCGTTGAGACACCGACTCTCCCCGGGTCAGGCGTTTGAGAGACCACGCGCCGTCGTCAGCGTTAGTCGCCGTGAACTCACGCTTGAGAACGTAATTGTCCAGCACGAACTTGCATCGCAGGAGAACCTCGACGAACCGCTTGACCCGATCCGACCGTTGAGCCTCGGAGAGAAGTTTGAAATCGCTTTCGAAAAGCTTGATCAACTTGCCGTCGTCGAGGTGGCCATCGAGGTCGTCCTCGCCGTCCGTCTCCCGCAGAACCTTTAGCGCGTGAAGGAGCAACGTCGGGAACTTGATCGGCGACTCAAACCGGCGACTTCCGGAGTCTTCCTCGGCTGGCTCCGCAGGGGTTCTGGCGTAGAGGCGAAGCGCTTCGCCCATGCTCACGCCCGTACTCTGGCTCACGCCGCTCCGGGCGTGAACCTGCGGCCTTTTGAGGATCAAGTCATCGAATGTCGCAACCGCAAGGCGGTCCCATGTCGAACTGAAAATTTCATCTCGCAAGTCCGTGTTGCTTGGAGTCAGCGCCATCTGAATGTACGAGTTCATCTCAGCGCAGGCGTCCCAGACCCACCCGAGACAAGCCCTGTCGTCCTCGTTGCGCAGGTAACTCATGAGTCGCGCCTTGATAATGTCGACCTGCTCCAGCTGCTGGCCACGGGTGTTCATGATCTCGAAGTACTTATTCAAGTCGGTCTGTACAGGGAGGATCGCTCGCACGAGCTGCACGTTATCCTCTAAAAATCTCTGAAAAGTCTCTCGTTCTTCAGAGGTCCTAAACTTCGCCATGCGCGACTTGATCACCTGAAAGCCCACGTGAATGCCAGCACCCTCGTCATCGTCCGAAGTTGTGAGGCGTGTCAGCGCTTGGGTCGCGTTCCTCCGTGATTGATACGTGATTTGCGCCTTCGGAGCGACTCCAAGGTGCGCCAACAGCATCAACAGGGTTGTCAGTCGTTGCTGACCATCTACGACCTCGAAGGTCACACCATCCCTCTTGGGCCTGGGAGGCTTCCGGGCCACTATCAAATTACCTAGGAAGTAATGGTCAGCTTCCGCCTGTGCTGCCGCCCACACGTCATCAATGAGTTGCTCGATCTGCTCAACGCCCCAGGCGTAGTTGCGCTGGTAAATTGGGATTTCGTAGTGCGTTTTCACCTCATCGAAGAGCTCGCCGACCGTAAACAAATTCGCTGCTAAGTTTTCGTTCATCAACCGGCCAACCTATCCAAGAGGCGCATCAAATCCTGCTCATGCTTTGGGGTGTCGTCTCGTCCTTTAACCTCGACGTGTAGCCGCCGAAGTTCGGTCGCGGTTTCCGCGCTCCGAAGAAGAACGAAAGCCGATCGGCTGTCGTCCAACGAACTGGCGTAGTTGTTCACGGTAACTAGCTGAAGCCGCTGATAGCTTGTCCGGAGGGTGTAGGCCCACGTGAACAACCGGCTCTTTGCCTCGCGATTCTCCACGTCGCCGAATCTGTTTGTGTAGTAGAGCAGTGCTGCCAGGTAAAGCTCGGAAACGTATCGGTACCTCGCCCGCGATGGGAGCTCGCGAAAGTCGTCGTCCGTGGAAGCGAATTGGCTCCAAGGCTTCTCCTTGCCCTCGTCCCCGTCCTGTTCATCGAAGCCCTCATCGCGGAGTCTTCGTAATTCCGCCAGCATGAACGTAACCATCTCGAAGAAGGATCTACCTGCGACCACGGGTGCGTCGATCTGGAAGCGCGTTCGTTTGGCCATTCGGTCCGCTTCATCGGAGTGCTCGACCCAGGCCGCGAGCATAGGCACGGCGGTATGAGCAGCAAGGTGGTAGCGCGCGGCGGGCGTGCTTGCCGATTTGGGTGTCAAACCCTTGAAGGAGTCGATGTGTCGCGTTGAGAAAGTCGGTGCGGAAAGTCCACGCGTCCACCGCTTGATACGCCAAAGGTACGTCGAAAAGAGCCGGTCGAGCTCGGCATCGGGGACGTTCTGCCAACCCTCGACGAGGGCTTCTCGCATAGAGTCAGACTCGCCGCTCATCTCGCGCAGGTGATATGCCTTCAGCAAATCGTGTGGCAGCAGAGGCTTACCCCGATAGTTCTGTGAGTCGAAGACCCGGAAAGCCTCGTCGGGGTCGTCCGTCTCTACACGGATGATTTCGCAGTTGTCACGGATGAAGCCAGCGAAGGCCCCCGGCGACTCCTCCATGTATCTGACCCGACGCGCCAGCGCCGCACGAACCCGAACTACGGGAGCGGCCGGATCTTCGTGCTCTATCGGCAGGACCTCGGTGCGGCCCTCGCTCGCCTCGTGGAGTAAATCCAACAACATTGTGAGCGTCAAGAGCCGCTGTTGGCCGTCGACGACGTGGGTCTGAACATCCTCATTGTCCCGGTGGAGGATAACGGCGCCGAGCACATACGACGGCTCTTGAGCCTGCCCCGCATCTGGCAAAGCCTTCCCCGGCTCGAATGCCTCACGAATGTCGTCGAAGAGTTGAAGCGCGGTGACAGGCTCCCAACTGTAGGGCCTTTGATAGGACGGGATGAACAGACCTTCGTCCAATAGCTTGCCGACGGTGACGACTCTGACGCCCTTCTCCCGGTCAATGGCCAACTGGACACCCCTTCCGCGTATTCGGGCAAGCAACCAGCGGCCCGTCATTGACGACTCTAGGGGACCAGCCGCCCTATCCAGTGCTTCGCGTGTCGCCCGGCAGCGCAGAGAGCACCGCGTTGCCGGGCAGAGCGCCGTCCCGAGTCCCGTGCTGCACTCGCGTGGACACAACCTCTAGGCCTGTCTCCGCGGCGATGGTCTTCAACTGCAGCGACGCCCCATCGGTCTCAAGAGCATCTCCTGGAGGCACAGCACCGCGGGCTGGAGGGTGTCGAGTCGATCGCAGACCTTACCCTTCCGCCGCTCGACCTCAGACGGCGCGTGGTTGATGTTTGAGGTGGTGAGCCGCAGCAGATGCTCGGCGGGGATACGGGAGCCGGCTGTGCCCACGTGGTCGGTCCTTCGATGTTCAGTAGGTGCGGTCAACCTCCATGTGTGCGGCCCTACTGGACAATAGCTCCCCCTGTTGTAAGTAGCATGTGGTTCGCCGTCAGCTACTCACTAGGTGACCGCTCAACCCGCGTCACGCCGTCGATGGGCGGTGCGGGATCCGCAAGTACAAATTGATTCGGACCGCAGTCCTTCAAAGCGGCGCTGGGCGGCGGAATGAAATCGTCGGGCCACGAAGTGTTGTCGTCGTAGCAGGTGCCTTCGAAGTCGTCGGGGACCAGGGTTGTGTCGAACAGGTTCGCACCCCGAAGGTCTGCACCGTCAAAGTCTGCACCCTCCATTTCGGCACCTTGGAAGTTTGCACCGATCGCTGAAACGCGGTGCATGGTCGCTCCCTCGAAGTTCGCGCCGAAGACTGCCTTGTCAAGGGTTGCGCCGGTGAAGTCCGCGCCAGAAAAATTCGTGTCACTGCCTCGTGCGCCGGTCATTGACGTCTCCACGAACAACGCGCCAGCAACGTCGGCACTATCCATTCGGGTGCCTTCGAAGATTGCCCCGGTGAAATCGGCACCGCGTAACATCAACGGCCCGAGAGACACATTGGACAGATCGAGGGAATCAAAAAACCATTCAGATGCGTCCCGCGATGCCCTATCACGCACAAAACGAAGATTCTCGATCCGGATCGCTTGCTCCGCCAGTTCCCGTGCCGCCGTCATCTCACGCTCGGCTCGCGCATCGTCTAAAGCAGCTTGGTTATTGGTAATGAGGAAGCCAGATACGAGTCCGACCACCAGCCCAACTACCGCGGCAATGAGAACGTCCCGAAAAAGCAATTCCCTAAGCCAGCCAGCCATTCTTATCCGCTTCCGCGGCCGCTTGCTCAGGTTTGGAGCAGGAGCTGGTTGACTCATGGCATCACCATAGCCCCGGGCGATACCCGGACCTTGGAGATTGCGCCTGTGGTGCCTCAGCGTCTCCGCTTCGACGGCTTCGAGATCACCACGGCATGCTCGGGCATCGGGATTGTCGTGGACCGTTTGAAGACCTTCCGGCGTTCCGGAATGAACGGATCCAAGGATCCACTGGTTTGAGGTAAGTCAGGAACCGTTCGAACAGTGCTGCGGTCTGATCCTTCTCGAGCATGCCTGCATACCGGTCGCCGGTCACACCGGAGATCGAGGCGCGTGCGACCTCGTTCGAAGGGTGCCGGGCGAGGATGGTGTCCCTGCGGTTCCGGAGGTTCCACTAGGCCATTGAGTGGTCGAACGAGCCCCTCTCGTACCTGCCGCGGCGGACGGTGCGCAGCTGTTTGCGGCGTTGCGCTTGTCCCGTCCAGCCATCGCGCGAAGGTCCGGGTAGCCGATCGTCAGTGCCGCATGGTCACTCCTGAACCGCCAAGCGGACTTGCTATTGTGTGATACCTTCACGAGCGACTCATCGGCCATTACCGAGGAGGGGTATCAACTCCCTCGCGCCGATCAAGCTCCTTCCCCCGCGCAGCATCCTGCGAAACTCGCGCCGCAAAACTGATTCACCCGTCTTTCGCCCTTCCTAGAAACCCCCAAGACTTTTGTACTCCCAGTTCTTTCTTCTCGGAGCCTCGGGCGAGTCGATGATCGATATGGTGGTTCTTAACACCGAATGACCAAGGAGTGCTCGTGAACCGCAGCCGGCCCCCGACTTCTGAGCGCCAACGCAAAGCGATCCTCGACGCCGTCCTAGCCGACGGCGACGTCGTCGAGCACCACTATCTTGAGGTGAAAGGGAGTCGTCCTTTGACAAAGCGGATCTGGTGAAGATCGCCAGGTCTATACTGGGCGCTGGCAACCGGCCGCCAGCGATGGCACAGCGCGAGTTCGGTGGGTACGCGGTCATGGTGATCGGGGCGGGTAAGGGCTCCTCGGCCGGTGTCGCTCCCGGTATGGAGCAACTCGAGCTTGAGCAGAAACTGGGTAAGTACCTCGGCCAGTCGGGACCGGTCTGGGAGCTTGAGCGCCTGTGGGTGGAAGGAGATCGGGAGGTACTGTTCATCGTCGTCGATCCGCCGAAGAACGGTGACCCCATCCATGTGTGTCGCGGCGAGTTCCAGGGCGGAAATCCTTCTGGCAGTGTCAAAGACGGAGACGTCCTGATCCGGAAGAACGGCCGCACCACCCTAGCTAGCTCAGCCGACATCGATGCCCTGGCCAACCGCCTGAAGCACTCGAACCGTGAACGCCCGGATTTCACTGTCCACGTCAACAATGCGTCCTCTTACGAGGTGTCCGATGAGGAAGTCGAGCAGTTTCTGGATACTTTCGTGGAACGAGCCCGGCGTCGAAGTGTCCCGAAGGGAAGCACCCGCAATTTCGTTCTGGGCGGGTTGACAATCCCTGGGACGTTCGTCGAGCAGCAGACGATGGACCATTTTGACAGGGAAGTTGACGGGTGGAGGCGCTTAGCTGAGGAAACGAACGCAGACGATGCAATCGACAAGCTGGCAGGTGCGTTCTTGCCGGCTGCGCACGTATCGGTGGGTAACGCCGTGGTCGGGCATGTTGAAGGGCTCGCCGTGACCGTCACCATTACGAATGCTTACGCGGTGGATTGGGCTGACGCGGGAAGTTTGAACTGGAGCAACATCTTGCCGCCTGTTGCACGCCAGTGGGGCATCCCGGTCTCTCCATCCATCGATTACCGAACTGCTCGCCACTATTACGAGCTCGAATGGTCCACAACAGACTCGGAGGTTATTCTACGAATAGAGCTCGACAGCCTTCCTCCGGAGGAGATATGGCGGAGCGATGGGGACGATTTTGTACTCTTGGCGCTTGACCCTGAGGCCGAGAGCCTCACGGCCTCTTGGCGTGCGACAGCGCGTGGCTTCGACACCGTATTCAGCGGCGACTTCCAGATACCTGTACAGTGCCGCAATCACCTGACGACCATCCTAGAACGGCTGCCCCGAAGTTAGGCGCGGCTACACCGATGGTGGCTGTCACCGTAGAACACTGCTACGATGCGGCACGGCGTGATAGCTGTGGATGGTGCAGTAGTAGTTGTCGTGGTTGCAGTCAAGGAACTCATAATCACGGTCCAAATCTGCCAAGGGTATCTTGTCACGCAGTACCTGCACATCGCTGGCGGTGTTTGCGGCCGGGGCCGATGCGCTTGTCCGAGCTGAATAGGATCAGCGTCCATCCACTTCCTTCCGAAGGGTCGCGGTAGGCATGGCCGATCCGTGCCTTGGATACTCTGAGGTTCCTCCGGCGCCACAGTCTTCGCAGGCAACAGGCCCGTCGCAGTGGGGTTCACCGCGGACGCCATGTCGCAGAATCGCCGGGTGGACATCATCCTCCTCTCCGACGAGAGGGACCCTGTGAGCGTGCGAAGGGCGCTGCGGTGCCGGTCCGCCATAGCGGCCACTCTGCTGGCAGGGGAACGCCGGAGTGCGTGAAGAGAACCGGCGGACACACATATCTGCAGTTTAGGGAGATAGCGTGGTTGTGCGCTGTGGATTCTTCAACTGCCTCCCAGCGGACAAACGGGTCGTTACGTCATCTGTGCTGCAGCACTTTTCTGGGTAGTCAACTAGAGAAGGAGGCTGCTGGCGTATATGAGGTAGCAACTGTGTCGTACTCATAGGTGGTGATGATAGGCAAGGTGGCAAGGCACGTTCCGAGTAGGAATGCAAAGCCGGCCGGCCCTGCGATGAAGAAGTGGATCGAATCAATACCGAGCACTTGAGAGCGCGTGGTTCGGATCGCGTCGATAGTTAGGTGAACGAGTGACGCGACCTCTCCCGGCGAAAGTGGGTCAGCGCGCGTATTTCGGCCTGCGGGCGATCCGATTTCTAGAACTGCGCGCCAATCCGGGGTGACGGAGTGACTGCGCGCGAATGCCTCGGATATGTTGTCACTAATGTTGATGCACACGGCGAGGGCACGGGCCGAGGTCATGCGATAAATCGGCGGTGAGGCTTTCCATCCGCACTGTTCCGCAATCGAAGCATCGAAGGCGTCTGTAATCCTCCAGGGAGTCATAGTATGACCGTCGGGTTGGCGTTGCAGCCACACAGGGTTGCGGCCGTCCCTCCCCGAGTAGCTGGAGCCAAGCAGCATAGCGGCTGCAAGCGACAGGGTCCCACCTACGTACACCGCGGTGTTGGATGGAGCGAGCTGCTTCAGAGCTATAGCTACGTTTTCTGCCGCCTCGGACATCGCGGTCCATGCTTGTGAGTTTGGCGCTCCGCTTTTGAAGTGCCTTGTCCAATCGACCGCCAGTACGTCACCGGACCCGTACGCCATCGTGCCTTTCGCATGAATGGCCACCTCAGCGATCGGCGACGATGGGAATTGTGCAAAGAAGCTTTTCACCCTCTGCCTCAAGGCCGTGTTCGCAACTTGGACGGTATCGGTTGGCGAGGCCCAAGGATCAGATACTTTGGTGAGATTCCAAGTGCTGAGCTCTTCGGCACCAAGAGTGTTGGCGAAGATGGTTGTGACGTCGGCATAGTTCAACCCGTTAGCGAGGACGATGACCAGCCAGAAATTGCTGTCGCGTCGGTAGCGACGGACAGCTTCTGGAACCTCGACCTCCTTGATTATCGCGCTGTCTTCCACATCTGGGGTCAGCCACAGGATAGCGCCGGAAGTTTTGTCGTCGTTGAGGACCGCTCGTATAACTGCCTCGGTTGGCTCGTTCGTCAAGTCATCCACGTCGCGCCATGTTGGCACACCTCTATCGTGGAGTGCGTGGACCAAGGCGGTTGTTTCCTGGAGTCGATTCCTACGGTAAGAGACGAAGACCGGGCCGCGAGGGTCAGACATCGATTTTTCCAAATGGGCGCGTTGGAACAAACGAGGCGGCGGCCTCGATGAGGGCAAATTCTGTGACGGGCGTGTCGCTGCCGTACGCGTTGAGGACAAGGTCGGGTACGAATCGTTGCCTGAGGTCGGAGTAGGTGACGCTCCATTGTCGTTCGTCACCGGCTCCCAGTAGCCGTGCGGCTTCCTCGATAGCTTTTGCGCTGATTCGCGTTCCTGTCAGCGCGCTGGTGAGAACGTGCACCCGCTGCTCCGTCGTTGGACGCGTGAAGGCGAACACATGGGCCGCTCGCCGCGCGATCGCCGGGTCTAGTGCGTCCGAGCGGTTTGTGCACATGATGGTGAGGACAGGGAGTCTATCGCGCCGGAGACTGTCGATCGCGCGGATGAGCGCGTTAACGCCTGCACGGTCCTCGTGGTGCATCTGCGCGAGCTCACGGGACTGCGCGATAGCGTCCGCTTCGTCGATGAGTAGAATTGCAGCGTTGCGAATCTGTCCCTCGCTATCACGCGCTTGACCGAGCGAAGATCGGACGTGTTCGAAGGCCTGAGTGATAAGGGTAGTCATTTCTCCGACGAGGCCCCGTCCACGGGCGTTCAGGCTGAGTGGATACAAGGTGAGCATCGGGAGTCTCAGTGAGCGGGCGATTGGGTCTCCCACCGACTCGGCGAGTTCGGTCTTACCCGTACCCACGTCTCCGGCGAGGACGATTAAGGGTGTGCGTTCCTCCACGGCGCGCACGGCGTCGAGGGTGGAGCCGTGGTGTTTCGCGCTCCATTGTTCGAGCACTTGGGGGTCAATCAGGACGCTGGCCTCATTGACGAGGCGCCGTTTGATGTGGTCGATACCGACGAGGGCGTTGAAGCGCTGTTGGGCTGACGGGTCAGGGTACTCGAGGACGTTGCCGAAAAGTTCGCTGTTGGACGTCATAGCGGGCGGAAGGTCTTTCGTTCGATAGCAACGCCAGCGCTGCTGTAGGTACGGTCTGTGTGCCAGTATCCGAGACCGTCGCTGGGTAGGTCCCCCGCGCTTCGGTCAACTGGGTGCTTCGATTTCACATTGATCTGTTCGCTGGAACTGAGACTGAACCATGCCTGGCTGTATGACATGAAGTTGAAGACGGTTGCGCCGCTGGTGTCGGCTCGCGCGTAGAGCCCTCCGCTGCGGTTGTCTATGCCGCCCACCAGATCGCCGCTCCCGTTCACTCGGTATTGCCAGGAGACGATACGTTGATCGTTCTTTTTGAACCCGAATTCGTATTCATTTACGTATCCGCCCGCAAGCATCACGATAAGTTCGTCCTGATACTTTGCAATCTGCATCTCCGAGGGTTCGCCGTAGAAGTTGTGGCACTGGTAGAGGTCACTGACGACCTTCGAAGCCAGGTGCTTCGCGTGGGTCAGCGTGAATGTTTCGCTGATGGAGTATGAGCTGGTCATTGGCGTCTATCCCTTGAACGTGGGGCCGAGGAGTTCCTGCCAGTTATCGACGGCTCGGCCTTTGGTCGTTGCAAAGCGGGCGTCGGTAAGGGCATCGTAAGCCGATGCTGCGGCATTGAGGATTTTGTCCCGCCCGGCGTTGTCGTATCGGATCGCAACGTTGTTCTCGGGGTTGACGGGGTCTAGAATCTCGACGGGAGCAGACCCTGGTGCAGGGAACGCGGAAGCGGGTGTGTAGTCCGTGAAGGTCACCCGTTCTTCGAGACCGGTTTTCACGATCCACTCGAAAAAGGCCTCAAGCGCCTTCGGATAGTCGGCTAGGGAGACGCCAGTGTCAGCAAGGTGTGCCCAAATCAACTCAATCATGAACGATTTGAACTTGAAGTCCGGGTCAGTTCTCATGACGATCTGACGTTTCCACCACTTCGTCAATCGGATAAGTTCCAAAAACTCCAGACCGTAGGTTTTCCGGCGGTTTGCGATGAAGTCAAGGTGGAGTCGGGTGCTGGTTCTCAGTCTGTCGCCGGTGTGCTTTTTGATGAGATAGCCGACATCATTGGCTTCGCCCTCGTACAGCACCGGAACAACATCGACATCGAGACCGGAGCCGCGGTAGTGAACCGTGACGCAGTGGGTCTGTTCCTCGAACTGGTCGCGGTTCATGTTTGTCGTAGCCTCGTAGAGACGGTCCGCCAACCATGGGACCAGTTCTGCATCCTTAGTTGGTGCTTCCGCCGCTTTGACGTAAACGGCGAGATCGAGGTCGTTCACGCTCCTGAGTGCGGTCCTCTTAGCGACGCTACCGGCGTGAAGGCTTTTGACCAAGCCGTAGCCGGGGTCATCGGTGATCTTAGTTGCCAGGCGGTCCCGAAGGCCGTTGACCTGGGCGCGATGCTTGGCCGCATCGTTGTGGGGTAGATTGACGCGCTCGGCGGCGAACCTAGCTACCTGCGAATGGGTAATTTCCGGCACATGTACCTTCCGATTTCGATCATCTGGTGGTGTGAATTGGCAATGAGGATGTTTCCATCAAGCGAATAAGGCCCTATACAGACACATCTTGAAGTCGAGTACCGGGTGGAACCGGATCTCCAACAGATCTCTGAAAGCATCCAAGCTGCCGATTGCGACAACTCACGTTGCACAAGATCCCGCGCTGGCCAACTGTATGAAACGTTGGCCAGCTATCCTGAAACGTGGCCATCTAAGTGGGGAAATGGCCAAGTACCTTGAACCTCACGCTAGGTCACATCCATCTAGAGTTGGCGGACCTGTCTGCTAGTTGGCGGAGGTCCCGCCAACTAGTGCCGGATCTCACAGCAACTCACACCGGGCTTCATCCCACCTATCTGAGCAATGTCCAGATAGGTCTGTCATTTTGCTCAGATGCAGTCATTTTGCTCAGTTAGGTCGGGATCTCACACGACGCTAGAAGTCCCAGTCCTCGTCTTCGGTGTTGACTGCCTTGCCGATCACGTAAGACGACCCCGACCCGGAGAAGAAGTCGTGGTTCTCATCCGCATTCGGTGACAGCGCCGACAGGATCGCCGGATTCACATCCGTGACCGAGGACGGGAACATCGCCTCGTAGCCCAAGTTCATCAGAGCTTTGTTGGCGTTGTAGTGCAGGAACTTCTTGACGTCCTCAGCGAGGCCAACGCCGTCGTACAGGTCATGCGTGTACTGAACCTCATTCTCGTACAGCTCGAAAAGCAGCTCGAACGTGTAGTCCTTGATCTCCTGGCGCTTCTCCTCGGAAACCTTCTCCAGGCCCTTCTGGAATTTGTACCCGATGTAGTACCCGTGAACGGCCTCATCGCGGATGATCAGGCGGATCAGGTCGGCAGTGTTCGTCAGCTTGGCGCGCGAAGACCAGTACATGGGCAGGTAGAAGCCCGAGTAGAACAGGAAGCTCTCCAGCAGCGTGGAGGCCACCTTGCGCTTCAGCGGATCGTCGCCCTGGTAGTAATCCATGACGATGCTGGCCTTCTTCTGAAGGTTGACGTTCTCGGTGGACCACCGGAATGCCTCGTCAATCTCCTTCGTGGAAGCCAGCGTGGAGAAGATGGAGGAGTAGCTCTTGGCATGCACCGATTCCATGAACGCGATGTTCGTGTACACGGCTTCCTCATGCGGAGTGATCGCATCGGGGATCAGCGAGACGGCGCCAACGGTGCCCTGAATGGTATCCAGGAGCGTCAGGCCGGTAAACACCCGCATGGTGAGCTGTTGCTCCGCCGGCGTCAACGTGTTCCACGACTGGACGTCGTTGGACAGGGGTACCTTCTCGGGCAGCCAAAAGTTGTTGACCAGGCGGTTCCAGACATCGACGTCTTTGTCGTCCTGGATACGGTTCCAGTTGATCGCTTCAACGTGCGACAGCAACTTAACCTTTTCGGTCATCGTGACCCCTTGTCCCATTCGCTTGAACTGCCCGCTAGGGCGGTGAATTTCCTCTAATAAATGTACGACGGCGGCGGGCCGGCTTCTGCTGCCGGCCCACCGGCGTCGTCGTTTGCTTTAGTTGCCCTTGTCAACTACAGCATGCAGCTGACGCAACCCTCCACCTCAGTGCCCTCCAGCGCCAGCTGGCGGAGACGGATGTAGTAGACCGTCTTGATGCCCTTTTTCCAGGCATAAATCTGCGCCTTGTTGATGTCACGCGTGGTCGCGGTGTCCTTGAAAAACAGCGTCAGCGACAGGCCCTGGTCCACGTGCTGCGTGGCAGCGGCGTACGTGTCGATGACCTTTTCGTAGCCGATCTCATACGCGTCCTGGTAGTACTCCAGGTTGTCGTTGGTCAGGTACGGCGCCGGGTAGTACACGCGTCCCAGCTTGCCCTCTTTGCGGATCTCGACCTTCGACGCCACAGGGTGGATGGAGGAGGTTGAGTTGTTGATGTAGCTGATCGAGCCGGTCGGCGGCACGGCCTGCAGGTTCTGGTTGTAGATGCCGTGCTCCATGACCGAGGCCTTAAGCGCACGCCAATCCTCCTGCGTGGGGATATGCACCTTGGCGAACAGTTCCTTGACCCGCGCGGTCTGTGGGGCCCATTCCTGATCGGTGTACTTGTCGAAAAACTCTCCGGACGCGTACTTGGACTTCTCGAAGCCGCCGAAGGTCTGCCCGGTCTCAATCGCCAGCAGGTTCGAAGCCCGCACAGCGTGGTAGACAACCGAGTAGAAGTAGATGTTGGTGAAGTCGAGGCCCTCTTCAGAGCCGTAGTGCACCCGCTCGCGAGCCAGGTAGCCATGGAGGTTCATCTGCCCGAGCCCAATGGCATGCGATGAGTCATTTCCCCTGGCAATCGACGGAACCGAGGTGATGTTGGACATGTCCGACACAGCCGAGAGAGCACGGATGGACGTCTCGATGGTGCTGCCGAAGTCAGGGGAATCCATCGTCTTCGCGATGTTCAGCGAGCCCAGGTTGCAGGAGATGTCCTTGCCGGTGTCAGCGTAGGAGAGGTCGTCGTTGTACGTGGTGGGCTGTGAAACCTGCAGGATTTCCGAGCACAGGTTGGACATGATGATCTTGCCGTCGATCGGGTTGGCCCGGTTCACGGTGTCCTCGAACATGATGTACGGGTAGCCGGACTCGAACTGGATTTCCGCGAGGGTCTGGAAGAACTCGCGGGCCTTGATCTTGGTCTTCTTGATCCGCGAGTCATCAACCATCTCGTAGTACTTCTCGGTGACCGAGATATCGGAGAACGGCATGCCGTAGACGCGCTCGACATCATAGGGCGAGAACAGGTACATGTCCTCGTCCTTCTTCGCCAGCTCGAAAGTGATGTCCGGAACGACAACACCCAGCGAGAGAGTCTTGATGCGGATCTTCTCATCGGCGTTCTCACGCTTGGTGTCGAGGAAGCGGTTGATGTCCGGGTGGTGCGCATGCAGGTACACGGCGCCGGCGCCCTGACGTGCGCCCAGCTGGTTGGCGTAGGAGAAGCTGTCTTCGAGAAGCTTCATCACGGGGATGACACCGGAGGACTGGTTCTCGATCTGCTTGATCGGCGCGCCGACCTCGCGGATGTTGGTGAGCGCGAAAGCGACGCCGCCGCCGCGCTTGGACAGCTGGAGTGCCGAGTTGATCGAGCGGCCGATCGATTCCATGTTGTCTTCGATGCGCAGCAGGAAGCAGGACACCAGCTCACCGCGCTGCCGCTTGCCGGCGTTGAGGAAGGTCGGTGTTGCCGGCTGGAACCTGCCCTCGATAATTTCGTCCACCATGCGGTTAGCGAGGTCTTCATTGCCCCGCGCGAGGTGCATGGCAACCATGCAGACCCGATCCTCGTACCGCTCCAGGTAGCGCTTGCCGTCGAAAGTCTTCAGCGTGTACGAGGTGTAGAACTTGAACGCGCCAAGGAAGGTTTCGAACCGGAACTTCTTCTCGTAGGCCCGCTTGTACAGGTCACGGATGAAGTTCATTGTGTACTGATCGAGGGTTTCCCGCTCGTAGTACTCATTCTTCACGAGGTAGTCGAGCTTCTCCTCGAGGTCATGAAAGAAGACGGTGTTGTTGTTGACGTGCTGAAGGAAATACTGGTGCGCGGCCTCCCGGTCAGCCTCGAACTGGATCTCGCCGTTCGGGCCGTAAAGGTTCAGCATGGCGTTGAGCTCGTGATAGCCCAGGCCCTTGAAGCGCTCCGGAAGTGCGGGTGCTTCTGTTTCAGCGACTGTCATGTCCAAAACTCATCCAATCCTTGGGTTACCCGGTCAACGTCCTCGGACGTGCCCATTAGTTCAAATCGATATAAAACGGGAACGCTGCACTTGGCCGCGACAATATCCGCCGCCAGGCAGTACGTGTCCCCGAAGTTGGTATTGCCCGCGCCGATCACGCCGCGAAGCAGCAGGCGGTTGTCCTCGACATTGAGGAACTTGATCACCTGCCGGGGCACTGCCCCTTGACCGCTGATTCCGCCGTAGGTCGGAAGGACCAGCACGAACGGACTCAGCGCGTGCAGCGTGTCGTCTTTGGTGAGGAGCGGAATCCGCGCCGAACGAACTGGCAACTTGGTGACGAACCGGTGGGTATTATCCGACGCCGACGAAAAGTAGATGAGCGGCGCGTCAGTTTCCAACGGTTCCCCAACTGCCCGTCCACGGGCACTTCGACTGATGGTTGGTGTTGTCATCCCGACTACATCCGCCCCTCGCGAGTGGGTGAAACGAAAGGCCTAGGCTACGGAAGTAACCGATCCCAGGGCGAGTTCATTGATCTTGTCCGGACGGAACCCGGACCAGTGGTCCTTCTCGGTGATGACAACAGGCGCCTGCATGTAACCGAGCGAACGAACCCGCTCCAGCGCCGCCGGATCCTGAGAGATGTCAACGCTCTGGTAAGCGATGCCCTTCTTGTCCAGGGCCCGATACGTGGCGTTGCACTGTACGCATGCTGGCTTGGTGTAAACCGTGACGGTCATGTCCCTGACTCCCCTTGTGAAGTGCTGTTATTCGGCCAATGTTGGTGGGCTTCATGCCGCTCTTCAGACCGCCCAAACGGTTGATACGGAACGTGCCACGCCAGCAGGTAATTCGATATCTAGATACTACATCTAGTGCAACGCAGTGGCGCCGACCCCAAGATGATGTATTACAAGTATGTCATTTGCTGTCCGATTAGTCCACAGGGAATCCACATGCGGAGGGTCCAGGAAACGGCTCAAGCGCACGGTTTCTCCTCCGTCGGTCCACAGCCTGTGGACTGCTGTCCACACAGGCAAAGTCATGTGCGTGTCGTGTCGGCTCGGCGTGTCGGCCGACCGTGAGAAGATGACGACGTGGTCAACCCAGTTCACCTGCGGACGCTGCTGGAGGTCATCCGGCATGGTTCCTTTGCGTCCGCCGCAACCCGCCTCGGTTACACCGCCTCGGCAGTGTCGCAGCAGATGTCCGCCCTTGAACGGGATACCGGCGTCACCCTGTTCACCCGGTCCGCGCGGAGCGCGGTTCCCACGGAAGCCGCCGTCGTCATGGCGCGCCACGCTACCAAAGTGCTGACCGACATCGACACCCTCATGGCGTCCACTGCAAAGGCGGGAGCTGCGGTGACGCAGGAACTGCGGCTCGGGATCTTTCCCAGCCTTGCCACCTTTGCACTCCCCCGCCTCGTCCGCACACCGCAGTGGAAACAGCTGGGCATCAATTTGAAGGTTTTCGTGGGCGAGCCATCGCAGACCATCCACGGTCTGCGGAACGGTGGCGAACTGGATCTCGCACTGGTCTTCCAGGTGGGGCAGGGCGGGTTGGCCTGGCCGTCCTCGGTGAGCAGGCAGTGGATCGGAGATGATAATTTCCGCGTGGTCCTGCCGGCGGCGTGGGGAATCGCGGAAGGGTCTGCCGTGTCCGCAGGGCAGCTGGCGGACATGCCATGGATCATGCACCACCCCGGAACCTCGGACGCCACGGTCATTGAAAGGTTGTTCGCCAGCTGCAACCTGCACCCGCATATCGCGGCCTACTGCGACGACTTCAATGCCAGCCTCGCCATGGCCGCGGCGGGTATGGGTGCTGCACTGGTTCCTGAGCTGGCAATGCTGCGCGCCCCGGAAGGTATCGTCGCTCTCGATGTTCCCGAGATTCGCCTCGCCCGCAGCATCTTCGCGCTCCAGATCGCCGGGAAGCAGACCACGCAGGTACGTCTCTTCATGGACCAGCTCGCCGACGTCCTGAAGGACCGGCGGATCGCCCCGCGGACGAGCAGCCGCCCGGCTTAGGTATGGATTCAGGCGTTAAACGCCGCTGAGTGCGCGGATGGACACGAACTCCTTGCGGCACAACGTGGTCATCCGCGCACTCAGCGTGTGTGAGGGCGTCTAGGAGACCGAAGCCTCAAGCTGGGAACGAACGGCAACCGTGGCGTTGACGAGGTTCCGCAGGGATTCCTCGGTCTCGGTGTAGCCGCGGGTCTTCAAACCGCAGTCCGGGTTGACCCAGAGCTGGCGCGCCGGCACGTGCTGCACAGCCTTTTCCAGCAACTCGGCGACCTCCTCCTGACCCGGCACGCGCGGGGAGTGGATGTCGTAGACACCGGGCCCCACGCCGCGCTGGAAGCCGTGCGCCTCCAGGTCATGCACCACCTCCATGCGGGACCGCGCCGCCTCGATCGAGGTGACGTCGGCATCCAACCCGTCAATCGCGTCAATGATCGCTCCGAACTCGGAGTAGCACAGATGCGTGTGGATCTGCGTTGCGGGAGCAGCGGACGCCGTCGAGAGCTTGAAGGAGTTGACCGACCATTCGAGATAGCCGGACTGATCCTCCGTGCGCAGCGGCAGGAGTTCGCGCAGCGCCGGTTCATCCACCTGGATCACCTTGATGCCGGCGGCCTCCAGATCAGTCACCTCATCACGGAGCGCCAGCGCCACCTGGTTTGCGGTGTCGCCCAGCGGCTGGTCGTCGCGGACGAAGGACCACGCGAGGATTGTCACGGGACCGGTCAGCATGCCCTTGACCGGCTTGTCGGTCAGCGACTGGGCGTACTCCGTCCAGGGAACGGTGATCGGCGCCGGCCGGCTGACGTCGCCCCACAGGATCGACGGCCGGGTGCAGCGCGAACCATACGACTGAACCCAGCCATGGACCGTCACGTCGAAGCCGTCGAGGTTCTCAGCGAAGTATTGCACCATGTCGTTGCGCTCCGGCTCGCCATGCACCAGTACATCGAAGCCGAGCTCTTCCTGCAGGTCGATGACGCGGTTGATCTCGTCCTTCATGAGCTGCTCGTACTGCTCCGCAGTCAGGTCGCCCTTGTTGGCACGTGCGCGGGCGGACCGGACCTCCGGAGTCTGCGGGAAGGATCCAATGGTGGTGGTCGGGAGGGCGGGCAGGTTCAGCGCGTCCTCCTGGGCGGCGAGCCTCACCGCATAGTCCCCACGGGAGAAGTCCGACGGCGTCAGGGCGGCAGCGCGGTTCCGCACTTCGGCGCGGTTCACGCCGGCGGCTCCGGCACGGGATGCCAGAACCTCGTCCGTTGCAGCGATCTCAGCGTCAATGGCTCCCGGGCTACCGATCGCCCGCGCGAGGGTGACAACTTCGGTGACCTTCTGGTCCGCGAAAGCCAGCCAGCTCCGCAACTGGGCGTCAAGCTGCTGCTCATCGCCGACGTCGTGCGGTACGTGCTGCAGCGACGTGGAGGTGGACACGGCCAGCGCGGGCACTGAGGCTTCCAGCTCGGCCAGCTTGTAGGCAGCGGCGCCGAGGTCGGCCTTCCAGATGTTGTGTCCGTCCACCAGGCCGGCGACAAGCGTGGTCGATCCGAACTTGGCAAGATCCTCACCCGCGGGCACGGCGCCCTTGAAGACGTCGATGTGCAGCGCGTCGATGTCGGTTCCGGCAATCACCGGCAGCAACGAACCGAGCGACCCGTACTGGCTGGTAACCAGGATGGCCGGGCGCTTCGCCGCGTTTGTGGCCAACGCTGCGTAGGCACGCTCCACGGCGGCCGCCACCTCACGCTCGGGAATTGCCTGGTCCGCCACCAGGGACGGCTCCTCGAGCTGGACCCACTCAACGCCGGCATCCGCAAGCTTGCCGAGCAGCTCCACGTACAGCGGAAGCAGGTCATCCAGGCGGCTCAGCGGATTGAACCCTGCGGGAGCCTCGTCCGCGGCCTTGCTGAGCAACAGGAACGTGACAGGGCCGATAAGCGTCGGCCGTACCGAATACCCTGCCGCAGCGGCTTCCGCGACGTCCCGCAGGATCCAGTCATTCGCCAGGGAGAAAACAGTGTCGGGACCGATCTCGGGGACCAGGTAGTGATAGTTGGTGTCGAACCACTTGGTCATTTCGAGCGGCTGGCGCTCCTTGTCACCGCGGGCAAGCGTGAAGTAAGCGTCGAGACCAAGCGAACCGTCGGCGTCGTACAGGTCCTTGAAACGGTTTGACACGGCACCAAAGGTGACCGCGGTGTCCAGCACCTGGTCATACAGGGAGAACGACGCCGGAATGGAGTAATTGCCTGTCTCCAGGCCCAGCTCGGTCAGGCGGGCGTAGGACGCAACCCGCAACTCGGCCGCGGTTGTCTCGAGCTCAGCCGCTGAGGTGCGGCCGGCCCAATAGGCTTCAACCGCCTTCTTCAGCTCGCGGCGGCGGCCAATGCGCGGGTAACCAATGATGGTGGCTTTCGGAAATGCGGTGCTCATGGATATGTCCTTTGTCTAACGTTTCTTGACGTTTGCTAAGCGGATCGGCTGAGTCCACCCGGAACGGGAGGACGGCGAAGCTGAAGGTTTTCGAGCACGTCCAGCGCTGCGGCGTGCTCGTTGAAGGTGTAGAGGTGAATTCCCGGTGCGCCGGCGTCGAGAGCAGCATTGGCGAGGTTCACCGTTGCCTGAACGCCGATGCGGCGTCGGGCGGCGTCGTCGGTGGCTGCCGCCAGCCGGTTCCGCAGTTGGTGATCCATCTCAATGCCCGCGAGCTCGGCCAGTCGATCAAGCCGGCGCACGCTCGTGAGGGGCATGACGCCGGGGATGATCGGGATGTCGACGCCGGCACGACGGGCAGCGGACACCAGCCGCTGATAGTGGTCGGGGAAGAAAAACACCTGGGTAATTGCGAAATCGGCGCCTGCCGTCTGCTTGGCAAGCAAGGCCTCAATGTCGTGGCCAAAACTGGGCGACTCCGGATGTCTGGTGGCGTACGCCGCGACGCCGACGGCCAGTCTGCCCGCGCAGAGGTGGGCGGTTCGGCGTCGCTCGGCCTCGCGGACGAGTTTCACCAGGTCGCTGGCATAGGGCAGGTCCCCCGCGCCCACACTGGGGTCTTTCGGGGTGTCGCCGCGAAGGGCGAGGATACCCCGGACGCCCAGGGTGATGAGTTCATCCACGAGGTCCAGCAGATACTCTCGGGAATTGCCTACGCAGGTCAGGTGGGCCAGTGGGCGAAGTGATGAATCCGACAGGAGTCGGGAGAGCAACTCGACGGCCGTATCCCGGTTTGAACCGGAGGCGCCGTAGGTCACCGACACGTAATCCGGACTGGTCTGCTCCAGTTCACGGATGGTGCGCCAGAGGGTTTCAGCCGCAGCGGTACTGCGGGGAGGATAAAGCTCATAGGACAGGGCGGGGTAAGGCTGCGAAGCCGGGGGACCTACGGAATAGGCGGACTTGGACGGTGGTGACATTCGTATCCTCGGTCGTTAGGACATCCGGTTACCGCTGCTCAAAGCTTGAGCGCGGATGAGACCGAAATGAAATAAGGGAAAGGAAGCAGGAGAAAGTTCACACAACAGCGCGGCCGCGCTGAAGGGAACTCCTGCGAAACAAATGTCAGGCCCACATGGGGGCACCCACACTCCCTCGATGGGGAGTCGCTGACCCGTTACGGAAGTAACTTGACCTGAACGTTACGGCACCGGCAAGCACGCCTTCAAGAATGTTGCACACCCGCGAAACATTTCTTTCCGGCCGCGGTAAGCGTGCGCTCATTGGACTCTCATAATCGGTTGTCATACTTGAGAAATGCTAAGCTCACTTACCGGTTCGCCGGCCGGAACCCGCGCGAGAAAGCTGATCACCCATGAGAGGGTGCTTCTGGCAATCAAGACAGCCCTCGCTGCCGCCATCGCCTGGTGGATCGCGCTGCGGGTGCCCGGTGTAGCTGCCCAATACCCGTACTACGCCCCGCTCGGCGCGGTGGCCTGCATGTACCCGACGGTCGCCGGCTCGGCCCGTCAGGGCTTACAGACCCTCATCGGTTTGACCGTCGGCTTTGCTCTGGCGTTTCCGATCATCCTCATCGGTGACGTCTCGGTGGTATCCGTCGCCATCGTCGTCGGCGTGGGCGTCCTTGCCGCCGGGCTGCCGAAATTGGGCGCAGGGCGTGACTGGATTCCGATCGCCTCGCTGTTTGTCCTCCTCGTCGGTGGCGATAGCCCGGAGGAGTATTCCTTCGGATACCTCATTCAGATGCTGGTAGGCGTGGTCGTGGGCTTGTCGGTGAACATGCTGGTGTTTCCGCCGCTTCACCTGGACGGCGCGCTCCGTGGGCTCCGGAATTTCCGGGAACTGCTTGCGCAGCAGCTCTCGGACATGGCTGCGGCCCTGGGCGAGTCCTGGCCGCCTGAGCACGAGGAGTGGGCGGAGCGCGAGAGCAGCATGTCGAACCTGGGCCAGGAGGTGCGTTCCGCGGTCCAGCTGGCGGATAGCAGCCGGCGCGGAAACCCGCGGCGGTTGCGCCACAAGCGGGATCTGAGTGCTGATTACCAGCGCCTGCAGGCGATGGAACGGATCGCGTTCCACGTCCAGGACATGACGGAGGTGCTGGCGGGGGTCATCTGGCACACCCCGGAATCCACTCCCCTGCCGCCGGCGCTTGTCGACCCCCTTCGTGATGCAATTGTGCGCACGGCGGAGGCGTTGAATGCCTGGGATCCGGATGGACCCATCATGACAGAGGCGGAGGCCGCTGTAGAACGCTTGATGCAGGAGATCGCCTCCGGCGCAGCAGCGGAACAGCGAATCCAGGCAACGGCTGCGCTAGGCATGGATTTGCGGCGCATTCTG
Organism: Arthrobacter vasquezii; assembly: GCF_029455255.1. Taxonomy (NCBI): domain Bacteria; kingdom Bacillati; phylum Actinomycetota; class Actinomycetes; order Micrococcales; family Micrococcaceae; genus Arthrobacter; species Arthrobacter vasquezii. The sequence continues at coordinate 22,083 of NZ_JAROKN010000031.1, forward strand.
CTGACAGTGCGTGCAGAATCAACGTCGCCGTATGAGGAAGCCGTGCCGGATTCCGAGCAGAGCCAGAGCTAGGCTTCGTCCTCGGGATCAATGCGCACAGCGCCTTCGACAATCCCCAGCTTGCTCAGCTGCTCGGACATGCCCGCGCCGTCCCTGGCGTAAACCCACGGAATCCCGGGGGTGGATCCGGCCGGGCTCTTCTTCGACCGGCCGCCCGCCAGTACCGCCTCGCTTGGTGAGAGTTGGCGGATGGCAATCGCCCGGACGTTCCCCGGATGATTCCGGGCAAATTCGGCGTAGATCGCCTCGTCGTGTTGACCGTCATCGCCGACCAGGAGCCACTTCACTGACGGAAACTCCTCCGCGAGCCGCTCGAGCGAGGATCGCTTGTGTTCCTGGCCGCTCCGGAACCAGCGATCCCGGGTGGGGCCCCAGTCCGTCAGCAGTTTGGGCCCGGCCGGATAGAGGTTTCTCGACAGAAAACGGGTCAGCGCCGGAGCCACGTTCCAGGCGCCCGTGGAGAGGTACAGGACCGGCGCTGCGGGATTCTGCCGCACGATCCTTTCCATGAGCACCGACATTCCGGGAGTCGGCGTGCGGGCATGCTCGTCGAGAACAAATGTGTTCCAGGCCGCCAGGAACGGCCGTGGCAGCGCAGTCACCATCACGGTGTCGTCGATATCGGAGACAACGCCGAACGTCACGTCGTCTTCAACAACACGGACTGGAGCGTCTGCGACAACTGAGTCACCCGACTTGATCCGGACGGTATGCCACCCCGGTGTCAGTGAGGCTTCTACGTGAACGTCGATGACTCCGCCGCGGTCCGCATGCACGACGGCGCTGGTTCCGTCGATTTCGAGTGTCACTTCGGCGTAGCGCACCGGGGCACTGACGAAGTTGCGCCACCCCCGCAGCCCCTCCTTGATGGGTTTCATCATCTCCTTGCCTTCGAGCGGCTGGAGATCGCGGGGATTGGAGAGCACAACGCGTGCCAGAATGCGGACCCAGCTTGTGGTGCCGTAACCGGTGTACGGGATGATCGTCTCCACGCGGCCCCGTTGCTCCGCGATGCGGGTCTGCAGCGCATGCCAGGTGTCGCCGATCATCAAACCGAGGTGGGTTCGCTCCCGCACCTCGTCCTCATGCGGAGGGAGCGCGGGCGCGGGAGGCTCGGGTGATGCCTTGTCGGATGCCATGCGACCAGTCTTGCACGGTCAGAGGCGTCCCTACAGGAGGAATCCCTCAGGCGCTCACTTCGGCATGCTGCTCCACCCGTTTCCAGACCGTGACCGTTCTATGCCCCGGATTGAGGAAGGCGTGATTCTGGGAAGTGACTGTTTCAGCAGTCTTGCTTTCGACAAGCCAGGTCCTCTGACACTGGCGGCATCGCATTAGTCCGCTCATGATCGCCCCATGCTTCGTTCGTGCTTTGAGTTGCCGTTTCCAGTGTGAACTTCATCACTCCAACCTTCAAGAGGTTTCGTCAACCAAATGGATTTATCTGGCCAGCTGTCGTTCATAGCCGGACGGCGCACCGGCGTCGTCAATCTTCCGCCTGACCGTGGCAGTATCGATGTGTGGCCGAACGACTGATGCTCCTGGATACTCCGTCCCTATACTTCCGCGCCTTCTACGGGCTGCCGGACAGTCTCAAAGCAGCCGACGGGATGCCCGTCAACGCCGTGCGCGGGCTGCTCGACATGATTTCCCGGCTGGTGACCGATTACGAACCCACGCACCTCGTCGCGTGCTGGGATGATGACTGGCGGCCGAAATGGCGCGTGGAGCTGATCCCGAGTTATAAGGAGCACCGGGTCGCCAGGAATGTGTCCGACGGTCCTGATGTCGAGGAGACGCCGGAGGGACTGGTTGCCCAGCTGCCCCTGATCCGCGAAGTCCTGGCTTCGCTCGACCTCCCGATCATCGGCGCGGCTCACCACGAAGCAGACGATGTCATCGGCAGCCTTGCCAGCCAGGCAGCCGCGCCGGTGGATATCGTCACCGGTGACCGCGATCTTTTCCAGCTTATCGACGACGCCACCGGCGTCCGCGTCCTGTACACCGCTCGCGGCATGAGCAAACTTGAAGCAGTGACCGATGTGACGGTGGTAAGCAAGTACGCAGTGCTCCCCGGCCAGTACGCCGACTTCGCTGCCTTGCGGGGCGATGCTTCGGACGGGCTGCCCGGAGTTTCCGGCATCGGAGATAAGACAGCGGCCAGCCTGCTCAAGGAGTTTGTTGACCTGGACGGCATCATGGAAGCGGCCTCGAACCCCTCCAGCTCGATGTCTGCGTCGATACGCCGGAAGCTCACAGCTGCAGCAGATTACCTCGCTGTCGCCCCAACCGTGGTGAATGTGGTCAGGGACCTCGACCTCGGATCATTCGAGTCACGGATCAGGCCGCTCGATACCGATCACGAACAAAAGTTGAAGAAACTGGCTGACCAGTGGAATCTCGGCGGAGCGGCGGACCGCGTGCTGAAGGCGTACGCCGCCCGCGGCTAGTTGGCCGGCCGTTCCCGGAGCGCGCGGCCCATGCGCTGGACGGCTTCGGTGAGGATGTCCGGGTGGGTGGCGTAGTTGATGCGCGCGTGACCCGCTCCGCCGCTTCCGAAGACGTGCCCTGAGCTGAGCGCAACGCGGGCGGTGTCGAGAAAAAACCGTGCCGGTCCCGCAAGGTCGGTCACGACGGCTAGACCGCCGCTTCCCGCACCCTCCTCGAATCCGAGCTCGCGAAGGTCGAGCCATGCCAGGTACGTCCCTTCCGGCCTGGTCAACGCCGCCCCGGGGAGATGCTCAACGATGAGGTCTCCCAGCAGCGCCCGGTTATAGTCGAGGCCCGTGAGGAGTGAATCAAGCCACGAGCCACCCTCACGGAAGGCGGCCGTGTGAGCAAGCACACCGAGGTGGCTCGCCCCGTGGCCGACTTCTTCGGGAAGCCGGGCCAGGTCCGATGCTGCAGCTGGACCGGCGAGCAGCAGCGCCGCCTTGAGCCCGGCAAGGTTCCAGGCCTTCGAGGCGGAAACAAGTGAAAACGCGTCTTCACTTCCGGCGACGCTCAAGTACGGTGTGAAGCTGGCGCCCGAGAGTACAAGCGGGGCGTGGATTTCATCGGAGATGACCCGCACACCGTGCCGTTGAGCAAGGACGGCGACTCCTTCGAGTTCCTGGCGTGTGTGGACAGTTCCGGTCGGGTTGTGCGGGTTGCACAGGAGAAACACGGGGTGCTCGGACTGGGAGCTTGCCCTCCGGAATGCATCATCGAGAGCGACCGGATCCAACCGTCCATCCTCACCGAGAGGTGCTGCAAGGACCTTCCGGTCCGCATGCTCGATGAACGCAAAGAACGGCGCGTAAACGGGTGGAGTGACTACCACGGGATCCCCCGGACCGGTGATCAACCAAAGGGTTTCCACTATTCCCAGCATGACGTCCGGAACCAGCGCAACGCGGTCCGGATCGACACCGTCCCACGACCACCGGGCAGCGGCGAACTCCCGAAACGCTTCTGCGTATTCGTTTCCCGCAGGATAGCCGGTGTCTCCGAGGTCGATGGCACGCTTCAATCGGGCGTGGACCGGCGGTGCCAGGGAAACATCCATTTCGGCGACCCACAGCGGCAGAACATCAGCTGCGTAGGTGCGCCACTTCACGCTGGTCCGCTGCTGCAGCTGTGCAAGGGCGAGCTCGGAAAGCGGGTTCATGGACCCAATCTATACACGATCACCAGGAGGGATATGAGCGTCGCCTCGGCTGAGCTGGCTGTGTCACTTGATTGAAGGACCGCCAACGGTTGGTTCGAAAGGTCGGGAGCAGCTGTTGCTGAACTCAACTGTGTCTCGCCGTCGAGCAGAACGCTCATGCCTGCAAGAGAGACCTTTGTCTCCTCACCTGCGCCGTCAAGGAAGGACATAACCTGCCCGTCCGGCAGGAAGGGCGCTACAGAAAGCAGCATAGGCAACATGTTTCCTCCTCCGTTGCGCCGGAGGTCTACTATCCATCCGCAGGCGACTTCGGCCTCCTGGGCAGCAAGTTCTTCGATGGCGGAATTCACGTAATCCGCCACTAGCCCACCGGCGGTTTCATTGAAGGCAGGAATACTCAGAGCGGCTATGTCTTGCCCCACCATGATGGATGACGGAGTTTCCCGTTCCCCTGACTTCGTGGCCGCTATCTCATCAGGGGTGAGGAGGAAGCTGTGATCGCCGGTAGCCTTCCGCAGAACGTCCGCGATGACGGGATAGGTATCCTGCGTGGTCTGTGCCTCGGAAGTCCGTTCCAGCGCGGATTGCTCGACTTGTTCCCAATCCGGACGCAACGAAGTTGCCACGTCGTAGGAGTTCTCCTCAATGAAAGACAGTGCCTGCAACATGTAGGCACGTACGTGTTCCTTTGGCTCCGGCGGTGGTGAATCGGCCTGGACGGAACCGCAGCCTGCTGAAGACAAGACTTAACACACCGATGCTGCCACAACCCTGATAACCGGCGCCCCGGCGGTCTGGTTCAATCCCGGTGCTGGCCGTAGTTGTCGCACATGTGGTTCGCTGGCCTGTCCATCCAGGCGGGCCTATCCCCGAACATCGACGGTCGTGCGCTTGCCACCTCAGGCTCTGTCCTTGACGCCCAGGTCTGTACGGTGTTCATGTACTTGCTTCTGCACCGCTCCCCCAACGCCGTCGTTGATTCAGCCTACATCGCCGATGCTGGTGGCGCCTTTGAGTGGCCAACTGCTGAGTGCGAGCACTGAAAGGCGTCGAAGAACAAAAATCCGCTGAAACCAGGCTACTTCCCTGTGTTCCAGCGGATTGTTGGTGGAGCTGAGGGGACTCGAACCCCTGACCCCCTGCATGCCATGCAGGTGCGCTACCAGCTGCGCCACAGCCCCAAACCCATTGATCCCGCCCTGATCGGGCCGAAGCAACTTGTTCAGTTTAGACAATTTTCCTGCCCCCGCAAAATCGGCGCGACGGCGTCGATTCAACCTTCCAGCGGCGACGACGGCATGGATGCCAGCCCGACGTTATGCTCGGTCAACTGCCATCTGAGCGGCACCGCCGACGACGACGGATTCAGCTCCTCCAGAACCGACCAGTGACAGTTGGCCACACCAGCCAGCGATCCCCAGAGGTTCGCCGGGATACCCATCAGGGCGGCAACGCCTGCGCGGATCGCTCCGCCGTGGCTGACCACGACGAGCGTCTGTCCCGGCGCCAACTGAGCGACGGCCTCTAGCGTCCCCGCCTTCATGCGCCCGCCGACGTCCGACCGGCTCTCTCCACCGCCGGCAGCAACAAAGGGATCACCTTCATGCCACGCCTGCTGCTCCTCAGGAAACCTCGCGCCGATCTCCGCGAACGCAAGTCCCTGCCACTGGCCGGCATAGGTCTCCCGGAAGCGTGGGTCCGTACCCACAGGCACTCCCGTGGCTACGCTCAATGCCGCTGCAGTATCCCGCGCCCGTTCCAGATCCGAGGACACAATGAGCGACGGCGACAGGTGCTTCAGCTCGTGCGCTGCCTGTGCAGCCTGCTGCCTGCCAAGATCATCGAGCGCGATGTCCTCCTGGCCCTGGAACAGGCCGCGGGCGTTCCACTCAGTCCGACCGTGCCGCCAGAAAACGATCCGCCGACCCTCTGGTGCGGAGTCCCCAGCTGCGCTGTCTACGGCGCGCGGACTCACTCGGCGTCGGCGGACGCGGTGTCTGCGGGAGCAGCGCCCGACGCGCCCTCCAGCTGCAGGTCAACCTTGGGGCAGTCGCCCCACAGCCGCTCCAGGGCGTAGAAAACGCGGTCTTCCTGGTGCTGCACGTGAATGACCACCTCAGCGTAATCAAGCAGCACCCAGCGGCCCTCGCTCCGGCCCTCGCGGCGTACGGGTTTCAGGTCCTGCTTTGAGAGTTCTTCTTCGATGCCGTCAACAATGGCGTTGACCTGGCGCTCGCTGGGGGCCGAGGCCACAAGGAAGACGTCAGTGATCGCCAGGCGTTCACTGACGTCGATGGCCACGATGTCCTCTGCAATTTTGTCCGTCGCCGCGCGTGCTGCGGTGCGGGCAATCGCAATAGACGATTCCGATGCGCTCACTAATCTCCTAGGGTGTGGTCGGCTGCTAAAAGCGGCCGACGATCATCATGATTCCGGTGATGAGCGCCAGAGCGCCCAAACCTACTACCGAATACTGCGCGATTCGCATTCGCTGGACACGTGCCAGTCCTGCCGTCATCGCATCAAGGGGCTCCAATCCGTGGGCGCTGCGCGCACGGATTGGCGTGGCGCCGTCGGAACCCGGACGGCGCTGATCACGCACCATTGCCTCCGCCTGCGCTAGCACCTGCGAGCGTCCCGCCGAATCCGGAGACAACGCCGACGACGGCGGCCTGCTCGGCACAGCGGGCGCAGTCACAACCGGGATGTGGGAGGTCGAGGGCTCAGCGCCCTGCGGAATTTCCGTCGGAGCCCGAACGAACTCGACCGGGGAAACGATCGAGAGATTGTGCGCCGTTGTCGGGTCATTGAGCAGCGGCTTGCGCTGCCGGTTCTCCTGCGTGAGCTGCTGGATTTTCTGCGCGCGCGTGTTGAGCACGGCTGCACGCTCGGCAAGTGCCTTCTGCTGGGCGAGGATCTCCAGGTCAACCGAGAAGGGATCGTCCTTCGCCGCCGCTTCCATGACCGCCACCTGGTTTTGCGCTTGGTGAGCAATTGCTTCACGCGCAGCCAGAGCTTGCTCCACCGTCATCCCGTCCGGATGAGCAACGTCAGATGGGCTTACCTCGGCGGGCGACGTGAGAGGAGTGCCTTCAGCCTGCAGCGCCTTCTCGCGGGCTGCCTGCTGCTGGAGACGAAGTTGGCGTCGGGTGGGGATACCTGCGGGCTGGTCAACTTGCTGGTCAGCCAGCGCACGGTAGCTGCGCAGCATTTCGCGGTCACGGGCACGGACCTGCGACAGACGTTCCGTGGACGGAGCCGACACGGCCGACGGCGCGTCCACAGGAGCGTTTGCTGCCCGCCGGCTGCGCCGTTCGCGGGGCGCAGGTTCAAGGCTGACAGCCGCCGGCTTGCCGGACTGCGCCGGCGGCCGGTGCCCGGGCATCAGTGCCCCCTCGGAACTTCCCTGCGACGGCAAGTGGTCCCCGGCGGAGGCTGCGCTCGCTTGTCGGAGCGACCTCCGGCTCTGCGGGGACTCGTGACCGTTACTCATTACTTCTTCACCCAGTGATTGTCATGTTGTTGTGGACACTTCAGGTTGGACCGGCGTTCCCGTCTCAGGGGCACCTTTCCGGTAGAGCCCATGCTTTGCGATGTACTGCACGACGCCGTCCGGAACCAGGTACCAGACCGGCTCTCCACCCGAGACTCGGCGACGGCAGTCTGTCGAAGAAATCGACATAGCCGGAACTTCCATCAGGCTGACGTCCTTGCGTTGCGTGCTCAGTTCATGACCAGGCCTGGTGACACCGACGAAGTGCGCCAGAGACCACAGCTCATCCACGTTCTTCCAGGAGAGAATCTGCGCCATGGCGTCCGCGCCCGTGATGAAGAACAACTCCGCTTCCGGCCGTGTAGCTCGCAGGTCCCGGAGTGTGTCGATCGTGTAGGTAGGGCCCGGGCGGTCGATATCCACCCTGCTCACCGTGAACCGCGGGTTTGATGCCGTGGCCACTACGGTCATGAGGTAGCGGTGCTCGGCCGGGCTGACTTCCTGGGCATTTTTCTGCCAGGGTTGGCCCGTCGGAACAAAGACGACTTCGTCGAGTTCGAAGGCTGCCGCAACTTCACTGGCCGCAACGAGGTGACCGTGGTGGATCGGATCGAAGGTTCCACCCATGACTCCCAGACGCCAGCGGGCAGGGCCATCGGAAGGGCGAGCGTTCGGGAGTATCCCTTGCTCAGGGGTGGACGCGGGCGGAGCGGTCAACGAGATCAGTGGGCCGATTCGCCGTGATCATGCTTGTTCGGATGCTGGCGATGGGGATCGGCGTGCTCCTGCACTGCCTCATGCCGGTGCCCCAGGCTGGTGAACGCGATAGTGACGAACATCAGCAACAACAGCAACCCCATGATGATGGCGCCGTACGCGATGGCAGGCATCGGAAGCTCGTTGTGGTGCTCGGCAGTCTCGCCTGCAACAACAGCAACGTTGAGGATTTGTGTCAGCATTCTTCTCCCCTTGGGAACGAGGTGTCCGCCCGCCGCCGGGCGCGGGTCAGCGCGTACTTTCAGTACTGTTTCGGTACTATCCTACGCGTTACTACCGCCGGATCTGTCCGTCGCCCTGGATGATCCACTTCGTGGTGGTCAGTTCGCGCAAGCCCATTGGTCCCCGGGCATGCATCTTCTGAGTGGAGATGCCGACCTCGGCGCCCAGGCCGAGCTCGCCGCCGTCGGTGAATCGCGTGGAAGCATTGACAATGACGGCCGCCGAATCCACACCGGCAATGAACTCTTCAGACCGTGCCAGGTTATTGGTGATGATGGCTTCGGTGTGGCCGGTGCTCCAGGTACGGATGTGCTCCAGCGCTTCATCCACGGTGTCCACCATTGCAACGGCGATGTCGAGATCCATGTATTCACGCGCCCAGTCATCCTCGCTGGCTGTATCAGCGCTTACGCCCTGCGGGAGGATACCCTGTATCCGGGCGTCTGCGTGGATACGCACACCGGCACCGGACAGTGCTTCCAGAACTGCCGCGGCAGCCTTCGCGTCCTTGTGCACGAGGAGGGTCTCAACCGTGTTGCAGACACTGGGGCGCTGTGTCTTGGCATTGAGCAGGATGTCTACCGCCATCTCCTCGTCCGCGCTCTCATCGAGGAAGATGTGAACGTTGCCTTCGCCCGTCTCAATGACGGGTACGGCTGCATTGCTGACTACCGTCTGGATCAGGTCATGGCCACCGCGGGGAATCAGTACATCCACCCGTCCGCGTGCCTTCATCAGGACGTTGGCTCCTTCGCGGCCGAACTCGTCCACAGTCTGCACGGCATCCGCAGGCAGCCCCGTGCGGTCCAGTGCATCCCGGATAATGCCAAGAAGCGCAGCATTGGTATGAGCGGCGGCACTGCCACCACGCAGGATGACGGCGTTGCCGCTCTTCAGTGCGAGGCCGGCGATGTCCACCGTCACATTGGGCCGGGCCTCGTAGATGGCTGCGACCACACCGAGGGGAACGTGGACCTGCCGGAGACGGACGCCATTAGGCAGAGTTTGCCCGCGGTCGATGGTACCTACGGGATCCGGCAGGCCGGCAAGGTTCTCCAGCGCTGCGGCCAAACCCGCAATCCGTTCTTCGCTCAGGCTCAACCGGTCAAGCAGGGCAGCTGAGGTGCCCTTGGCACGCCCCGACTCCAGGTCCTTCTGGTTGGCCCGAAGAATGGCGCCCTGATTGGCTACGAGTGCCTCACCAATGGCTTCGAGCGCCTTGTCCTTATGGGACCGGTTGGCCCGGGCAACGATCCGCGATGCGGTTCTGGCGCGGTCCGCTATGGCGTGCACAGCCTGCTCGACGTTCACCGGCGTGGCCGGCTGCTCGCCGTCGGCGGATTCGGTGGTTGTCTGATGGGCAGTCTGCTGTGTAGTCACGTCAGTCATCACTCCAGTCTAACGAGCGCGTCCTCCCAACCCCAGCCGGGGTCAGGAAGGTGCGACCGTATTGAGCACGACCAGGTCGTTGACGTGCACCACTGAACGCTCGTATTCCCTGCCGAGTTCCTTCGACAGCTCGCGGGTGGTCCTGCCGAGCATCCGCGGCAACTCGAATGAGCTGTAGTTCACAAGCCCCCGGGCAATGACCGAACCGGTTCGGTCCACCATCTCGACGGGATCCCCTGCCTCAAACTCTCCGCCGACTGAAACGATTCCCGCCGACAGGAGCGACCGCCGCCGCTCCCCCACGGCTTTGGCCGCGCCGTCGTCAAGCGTGAGCGTTCCCTGAATCCGGGCCAGATGGGCCAGCCAGAGCAGGCGGATCGGCTGGCGGCGGCCATTGGTGCTGAACCAGGTTCCCACGTCCTCTCCAGCCAATGCCGGTCCGGCGTTATCCGCTGATGTGACCAGTGCTGGAATGCCGGAGGAAGCCGCGATCGTGGCGGCTTCGACCTTCGTCACCATACCGCCCGTACCGACCCCGGCCTTCCCTGTCTTGCCGATGCTCACCCCTTCGAGGTCCTGAGGTCCACGGACTTCGGGGATGCGCTTTGCTCCGTCCTTGGGTGGACCGTCATAGAGGGAGTCGACATCAGAAAGCAGGATCAGCGCATCAGCCTTGACCAGGTGGGCAACCAACGCTGCAAGGCGGTCATTGTCCCCGAAGCGGATCTCGGAGCTTGCCACGGTGTCGTTCTCGTTGACGATGGGGACCACGCCGAAGTTCAGGAGCCGCTCCATTGCGCGGTGCGCATTCGCGTAGTGGCTTCGCCGTATCAGGTCATCGAGGGTCAGCAGGACCTGGCTGACGGTGACCCCGTGAGCGCCGAATGCGTGGGTGTAGCGCGCCATGAGCAGGCCCTGCCCCACACTGGCAGCCGCCTGCTGCGACGAGAGCTGGTTCGGTCGCCGTGGGAGTCCAAGCGGAGCGAGGCCCGCTGCAATTGCTCCCGAGGAGACGAGGATGACCTCGGTTCCTTCGTTATGGCGGGCAGCGAGCACATCGGACAGGGCGAACAGCGCTTCATCGGAGAGTCCTCCGGAGAGCGACGTGAGGGAAGATGAACCTACCTTGACAACAATTCTCTTGGCCTTCGCCAGTCCGGAGCGGGTTTTGATCGGGCGCTTTACTGTCATCTATTCCTTCTGTTGATTGCGGATTTTCTGGTGCTCGGCGAAATCAGTCCTCGCCAGCGTCACCGCCGGAGCCGGTGTCGGTGGCGCCGTCGTTCTTCGCTGCCTTCGGACCGGAGTGCTTGTAGTTGACCGACTCCGTCCAGATGCCGGCCTTCCGCTCTGCCTCGAGTTCTTCGCGCGCTGCGGCCCGCGCATCCTTCCGGTTCTGGTGGTCCTCACGCTTCTGGTCACGCGTGGGGCGCACGTACTCGGCCAAACGGATGTCGGTACCGCGCGGAGAAGCGAGAAGTTCAGCGCCGCCCATCATGGTTGGCTCCCAGTCGAAGACGACGCCGTCGCCCTCGCCGATCACCACGGTGTCCCCCGGCTTCGCTCCGCTCCTGAAGAGCTGTTCCTCAACACCCAACTTAGCGAGCCTGTCCGCAAGGTAGCCAACAGCCTCGTCATTTGTGAAGTCGGTCTGCTTCACCCAGCGCTCGGGCTTCTCACCCAACACCCGAAAGAGGGGTTCGAGGTTTTTCTCCTCGCGCCGGATGACGAATCCCTTTTCGTTGACTGCGCGCGGACGGAGCACCGGAGGAGCCACAACCGGAGGTGCGGTTTTGAGCAGCTCGCGGGCCTCGCGCACAATCTCCGCCATCGCGAACCCGAGCTGCCGGAGCCCTTCATGGCTTGTAGCTGACACCTCGAAGACACGGTAACCGCGGGCTTCAAGTTCCGGACGCACAAACTCTGCCATGTCACGGCCGTCTGGCACATCCACCTTATTGAGTGCCACCAGGCGCGGGCGCTCATTGAGCGGCACAACCTCACCGCCGGGACCGGCGTAACTCATGTCAACAGCGTAGCGATCAAGCTCGCTCTCAATGATTTCGAGGTCCTTCAGCGGGTCCCTGTCAGTCTCGAGCGCGGCGCAGTCAAGCACATGGACGAGGGCGGCACACCGTTCGACGTGTCGAAGGAAGTCATGGCCCAGTCCCCTTCCTTCGCTTGCGCCCTCAATGAGTCCGGGGACATCCGCGATGGTGAAGCGGACCTCGCCGGCCTGTACGACTCCAAGGTTGGGACGCAGAGTGGTGAACGGGTAGTCGGCAATCTTGGGGCGGGCCGCAGACATGGCGGCAATGAGGCTGGATTTGCCGGCCGAGGGGAACCCGACCAGGGCGATGTCAGCGATGGATTTGAGTTCCAGCACCACATCCCGAGCATCACCCGGGATACCCAGGAGTGCAAACCCGGGGGCCTTGCGCTTCTGCGACGATAGTGAGGAGTTACCGAGACCACCCTGTCCACCGGCTGCTGCCACATACTCGGTACCGGCGCCGACGAGGTCAGCCAGCACTTCGCCGTCGCGCGTCTTCACTACCGTGCCGTCCGGAACGGGAAGGATGAGCGTCTCGCCCCTCTTTCCCTCGCGCCAGTCACCCATGCCGTTTCCACCGTTGGTGGCATGGCGGTGGGGGGCATGATGGTAGTCCAGCAGGGTTGTGGTCTGCGGTTCCACACGAAGGATGACGGCTCCGCCGTCACCGCCGTTCCCACCGTCAGGCCCGCCCAGCGGCTTGAACTTCTCCCGCTTGACCGAGACGCACCCGTGCCCGCCGGTGCCGCCCGAGACGTGCAGAACTACCCGGTCAACGAAGCTTGCCACGGTGTACTCCTCTTGAGAAACTTCTCATTTTTGCCGAGTTTATCGGCTTAAAAGAAAATGGGGTGAGCCTGATTGGCTCACCCCACCCTAGTGCTCTTGTATAACGCTGCTTTGGTGTGCGGTTGCGAGTACTACTCGGCAGCCGCACCCACGATGTTGACAACGCGACGTCCACGGCGGGTACCGAACTCAACGGCACCGGCTTCCAGGGCGAACAGCGTGTCATCGCCGCCACGACCGACGTTGGCGCCGGGGTGGAAGTGGGTTCCGCGCTGGCGGACGATGATTTCGCCTGCCTTGACGACCTGTCCGCCGAAGCGCTTCACGCCGAGGTACTGCGCATTGGAGTCGCGACCGTTGCGAGTGGAACTCGCGCCCTTCTTATGTGCCATCTGTTATGCCTGCCCTTTTCTGAAACAGAATCTTTGGATCAAGGAACCTGCAGCGGTTACTTGATACCCGTGATCTTGACCTTGGTGAGCTCTGAACGGTGACCCTGGCGCTTCTTGTAGCCGGTCTTGTTCTTGAACTTCTGGATAACAATCTTCGGGCCCCGAAGATTCTCGACGATTTCGGCAGTGACACTGACCTTTGCCAGGTCCTGTGCTGCTGAAGTCACCTTGTCGCCGTCTACCAGAAGGAGAGCAGGCAGCTGGAAGCTGCTGCCGGCCTCACCGGGGACGCGGTCAAGGGTTACGAGGTCTCCCACGGAAACCTTTTCTTGGCGGCCGCCTGCGCGGACAATCGCGTACACCACTTGGGAACTCACTTCTCTCGACGATCAAACTGTTTGCATACTGTTTCCGGGACCGTACGCTGTTCTCAGCGCAGCCGGAGGGGTGCTAGTGCACTCACGATGCATCCACGCCCCGAAAATAGCCATACGAGGGCGCCGCACCGAAGATCTAGATTACGGCAATTTCGCGGAATCCCGCAAATCAAGGCGTGTCGGCGCGTCAAAAAACTCATGTTCATACCAGGCAGATGCTTCGAATGCCTCGATCATGGCCTCCCTGTCTGCGGGCGGGGCAGCAGCGAAACACGAATCTGCGATGGAGATTGCACGTGCGGTGGCCTCCGCGAACGCTGGATCGGCGTACGTTTCCAGCCAGTTTGCGTACGGGTGGTCCGTGCCGGCTCCGTTGCCGATCCACTGCGAGTGCAGGGCATTGCCCACGTGTGCGTAAAGCCAATAGCACGGCAGGACCGCCGCCACCAGGACGGCGTAGCCTGCGTTGGCAGAGGCCGCCAGCAGATGGTCAACGTAGGCCCTCGTCACCCGCCCCTGGGCCGGTGACTGCCCGCGTCCGGTCAGCCACGTCCGGTGGAGCTCGGATTCCACCTCAAGGCAACTGAGTGCCGACTTCGCCCAGAAGAGTTGCTCAGCCTCGCTGGGTGCAAGAGCGCTTGCCCTGGACAGCACGCGCGAGTAGCCCCTCAGATACATGGCGTCCTGTGCCAGATAATACGCAAACTGTTCAGGCGGCAGGCTACCGTCGCCGAGCGCCCGTACGAACCCGAGCGTCTCGATCGCCAGACGGTGGCTTGTGGTGAGCTCCCAGACCTGCTCGCTGAACGGGCGCTCCTCTGGCGGGGGCGCCGGGATCGGCCCGGGTACGAACTCATGGAAGTGATGGATCGGTCCGTTTCCCTGCCCCACGTTGAGCTCGTCGGCTCGTTCGAGCGCGCCCCGAAGCCATTTCTTCACGATCAGCAGCGACTGGTGCCAGTTCCCGGTGCGCGTCTGGACGGTCGCCAGGGCCGCCGAAAGGGAGCAGCCGGTACCGTGCGTGTTCCGTGTATCGATGCGAGTACCGCCCACCACGGAGACTGTGCCGGCGTCGCCGGACGCGTCTACGAGCGCGTCCGGGCATTCCAGGGCACCTTCCAGATGGCCGCCCTTGACCAGCACCGAGGTACCCGTTGAAGCTGCAAGCCGTTTGCCCTGCTCCACAGCCGCTTCCCAGCCTGTCGCAACCGGCTCGCCGAGCAGTACCGCGAGCTCCGGCAGGTTCGGCGTCACGAGGTCAGCGAGCGGCACCAGGGCGCGCAACTCGTCCTCCGCGTCGGAGGCCAGCAGCCTGTCCCCGCTGGTTGCAACCATGACCGGATCGAGGACGATGACGGCCCCGGTCGATCGCGGCAGCCATCGCCTGACTGTGCGGATGGTTTCCGCGTCTCCGAGCATCCCGATCTTCACCGCATCAATGGTGACGTCATCACTGACCGCCTGCAGCTGTTCATCGAGGAACGTCGACGGCGGTGTATGCACGCTGCGCACCCCGCGGGTGTTCTGCGCAACAAGGGAAGTGACTACCGCCATACCGTAGCCACCCTGCGCCCCGATGCTTTTCAGGTCAGCCTGAAGACCAGCCCCGCCGGTGGGGTCTGTTCCCGCAATGCTCAGCACGTGCGGAATAGTCCGCGCCCGCGCTGGAACCGATAGGGCTTCTGTGTGCTCCACTGTGTCTACGAGCGTGCGAATACTCATCCGCGACATCCCTCCGCTAGGCCAAAGGCCGCCTATTGACGGCCATCTCTAGATCAGGTTCAACGCGTTTCATCTCAGCCCGGAACCGGGCACCGCGTGTCACTGTGGCCTACCCTACCGTGCAGGGGGCTCACCGCCCGCAATCAGAACACGCCGCCCCCTTCAGACCGGGAACGGCGCGTTCCGTCGAGCGACGATTGCTACAGCTCGGAGGCCGGCACCCCGACTCCCAGGATCATGGGCTCGTCCGACTGCTGCGGTTTGGGCGCAGCTTTGCCGGCACGTGCAACATACTGTGTTCCGGCTGCCGGTGCGTCCGCCACGGTAGCGGCACGCTCGATCGTGGCGTTCTCAGCCGAGCCCTGGGCGCTGCTGGCGGCTCGGTGCCGCCGCTTACGGTGACCGGACGATGGGGCCGCACC
>NZ_JAROKN010000032.1:0-36208 GCF_029455255.1 Arthrobacter vasquezii
GTGCTGCGCCAGCCCCGTGCGGGTGATCCGGCCGTGGTCCGGGCGCCACACGTAGCCCTGCGCCTCGCGACGGTAGGTTCGGCCGCCCCAGAGGTTGACGCCGTCGACGTCCTGCACGGCAACGCCGGCTCCCAAGTGCCACACATGGTCTGCGGGGAAGTGGTCGGTGACGGTTACGCCGCGACGCGTTGTGACGGGATGCAGGTAGGGGCGCGGCGAAAGAAAGGGAGAGACGGCGGTGCCGTCCCGGTAGGACCCGACCTCGCGGCCGTCCAGCACAAGCGGTAAGGACGACGGCGACACGGACGACGACGACGGCCGCGCCCAGCCCGGGCCCAGTTCACCGATAGTCGCCTGGGCGAGACACGCCCGCTGCAGGAGTTCCTCGATGCCGTGCAACACGGGATGGGCTTCGTCGCCGTCGCCGATCCAGGTGACGTACGAGGGATCAATGGGTTGCGGCGGTGGGGCCAGCCGGACGGCGTCGAGCACCCGCATGAACGCGCCGGAGCAGGCGAGCGGGCTGAGCAGGGGAGTGCCGGACGCCCGGTGTTCGAGCAGATTCTTCAGCAGGTTGGCGCGCCCAAAGTGCTCAATGACGGTGCCCTCCGCCGTGGTGACGGCCAGTTCGTCCTCCGTGTAATACAGCACGGCGGTTCCCTGCGTGCCGTGGAGCGTGACGCTGGGTCGCGTCTGCTCCGCGGCACACAGGGTGAGTGCGAGCATGACCACCGTCCCGGACGCCGTCCGAACCCGGATGGTGGACGTGTCATCGCACTCGATGTCGTGGGCCCGGTACAGGTCCGTCTCGACGGTAGCCACGTCGGACGACTTCCGTGCACCGGCCACACGAAGGGCGGTCGCAACCGCATGGGCAAGCGGATTGGTGGCCACGCCGTCGACCACGTCCACTCCGTCCAGCGTCCGCTTCCCCGCCCAGCGGGAACGTCCAAAGTAACCCCGGGTCCGCACCCACGTACCCAGCGCACTGACGCCCCGAACCGAACCCAGCGTTCCCGATGCCACGAGATCGTCGAGCCGGTCAAGCGCCGCCGAACCCAGGCTTTGAAACCCGGTCTGCACGGCAACGCCTGCTGTGTCGGCAGCGGCGAGGAGCGAGTCGTATTGCTCCATCGACGCCACCGGAGGCTTCTCGACGTAGACATCCGCGCCCGCCTCGATCGCCGCATGGGCGAGCGGCGCGTGCGCCTGGATGGGGGTGGCAATAACGACGACGTCGGGCGCCACCCCTGCGGCGAGAAGGTCCTCCAGATTGTTGAACACACCGACCCCGGCACCCAGCGTCCCGTCCTCGGGCGGACGGGGGTCCGCCACGGCAACCAGCCGAGCGGCGCCGTCGTCCTCCAACCTGCGAAGGTTGTCGAGGTGCCGGGCACCGAAGCCATGAACGCCCACCAGGGCAACGCGTGCAACGCGGGCGGGGCCGTCAGCGACGGGGTTTCCTGTTCTGTGCCGGGAAGGCGTCAGACGGGATGCGGGGTCAAGCATGATCAATGTTCCGTTCCGGGACAATCAGCCTGCGCTGATCATCCCTTCGATTTCGGCGGTCAGTTTCTCCGTTGCCTCAACCGGAGTCAGGTTGTCGAAGAGGACCTCGGAGACGTAACGCTTGACCGTGTCCTGGACGCCACCGGCACCAACCGGGGAGGGCAGCGGTGCCGCAGCCATGTCGGGGCTGATCTCCTCGAGGAAGTCGACCACCGTCTGATCGGTTTCGTTCAGCTCGGGGGCGATGGCGGCGGCCATGTCCGGGTTTGCGGGTACCCCGCGGTCAACGAGCATCTTCTTCGCAGCCTCAGGGTTGTTCGCAAGGTAGTTCACGAACTCGGCGGCAGCTTCCTGGTCATCGGACTGGCTGGAGACGGACCAGTACATCGAGGCCTTATAGTACATGCCGTTCTCAGCGGCGTTACCTGACTCCGACGGCGGACGAAGCATGGTCACTTCGCTGCCGCTGGCGGACTCCACAGCCGACAGCTGGTTCGACCAGTACCAACCCATTGCCGCGCGGTTGGTGGCGAAACCGCCGGCTTCGAAGGATCCCGACAGCTCCTCGGTATAGCGGGCGGCACTCGGGCCCCCGCCGTCGCGCACCTCCAGGAGGTGTTCGAACCAGGCGGTCAGAGTTTCCGGCGAGTAGCCCACCGTGCCGGGTTCATCCTCGTTGTAGAGGTTTTCACCCTGCTGGCGGAGCCAGATCCGCAGGTCGACGTCCTGGGCGCCATACTCGGTGCCGACGATGTCCCCGCCCAGCTTCTCAGTCAGCTCAGCTGAGATGCGGTAGTAGTCGTCCCACGTCCACGTGGTGTCATCCGGGAGTTCCATGCCTGCCTGCGCGAACAGGTCCTGGTTTGCCATGATCACGTAGGCGTTCTGACCGGTGGTCAGCCCGTACAGGCCGTCCTCATAACGTCCAAGGTTGAGGGCGGCGTCGTCGAACTTCGACGTATCAAGGCCCTCCAGTGTGCTGAGGTCCGCAAGCGCTCCCCGTCCGGCATACTCCTGCAGGTACTTTTCATCCATCGTGATGACATCCGGCGCATCCCGGCCGGCCGTCGTCGTCGCGAGCTTGTCCCAGTAGCCGCCGAAGTCGGAGTACTCACCCTCGATGGTGATGCCCTCGTTCTCGGCCTCGAACATGTCGATGATCTCCTGGTTCGCCACGTGGCGTGGATCCGAGCCCCACCAGGAGAAGCGGAGATTCCCGTCACCTGCTGCGGCGCTGTCACCGCCGCCGCCGTTGCCGCAGGCGCCCAGTGACACCGTGAGCACAACCGCGGCAGCCGCAGCTGTGAGAGTTCGCGTCGAGCGAGAGAAGTTCTTCATTGAATCTCTTCCTGTCTTATCGGGTGAATAGCAGTTCGGTCCGATGCTGCGTGGTCAGGCTGCGCTGATCATGCCTTCGATTTCAGCGGTCAACTGCTCGGTTGCTTCCTCGGGGGTGAGGTTGTCGAACAGGACCTCACCGACGTAGCGGACGATGGTCTCCTGGACGGTTCCTGCGCCAATGGGGGAGGGCTTCGGCGAGTCGGAAACCTCGGGCTCGATCTCCTCGAGGAAGGAGACAACCGTCTGCTGGGACTCATCGAGCTTCGGTTCAATCGCTGCAGCCATGTCCGGGTTGGCGGGAACACCGCGGTCCACGAGCATCTTCTCGGCGGCCGCGGGATCATTGGCCAGGAAGTTCACGAAGTCCGCTGCGGCTGCCTGGTCATCGGACTGGCTGGAGACGGACCAGTACATGGAGGCCTTGTAGTACATGCCGTTGTCCTCGGCGTTGCCGGACGGCGAGGGCACCCGGAGAATGCGGATGTCGTCACCGGTGGCGGCACGCAGGGCGCCGAGCTGGTTGGACCAGTACCAGCCCATGGCGGTCTTCTTGGTCGGGAAGTTCTCGGCCTCGAAGGTGCCGGCAGCAGCCTCGGTGAACTGCGCGGCGCTGACGCCGCCACCGGTGTCGCGGACGTGGAGCAGATGTTCGAACCAGGAGAGCAGGCTCTCCTGCGAGTAGCCCACGGTGCCCGGCTCATCCTCGCTGTAGAGCTTCTCGCCGTTCTGGCGCAGCCAGATGCGCAGGTCACCGTCGAGTGCGCCGTAGTCGGTTCCCGCAACCTCGCCCAGGTTCTCGCTGATCGTGGCCGAGAGTTCGTAGTAGTCATCCCAGGTCCAGGTGCTGTCATCCGGAATTTCGACGCCGGCTTCAGCGAAGAGGTCCGCGTTGACCATCACGGAGTAGGCGTTCTGGCCGGTGCTCAGCCCGTATACGCCGTCTTCGTAACGCCCAAGGTCCAGTGCGGCCTCAGGGAACTTGGACAGGTCGAGGTTTTCGAGTTCGGTAAGGTCAGTCAGGGCGCCGCGGCCGGCGTATTCCATGATGTATTTCTCGTCCATCGTGATGACATCCGGCGCATCCCGGCCGGCCGTCGTCGTCGCCAGTTTGTCCCAGTAGCCGGAGAAGTCTGAGAATTCACCGGCTACGGTGACGCCCTCGTTGTTCGATTCGTAGATATCGATGATTTCCTGCGTGGCTTCGTGGCGTGGGTCCGAGCCCCACCAGGAGAAGCGGAGGTTGCCGTCGCCGGCGGATTCACTTCCGCCGTTTCCGCAGGCGCCCATCGATAGTCCGAGGACCGCGGCGAGGGAGGCTGCGGTAAGGGTGCGGGCAGGACGCGAGAACTTCTTCATTGAATCTCTTTCCAATCTTTCGAGTTGTTGTCTTGTGACCGGAGCGGTCTATTTGATGCCTGTGGTGGCGATGCCCTTGACCAGGTACTTCTGGCCGAACAGGAACACCAGGAAGACGGGCAGGAGGGAGACGATGGACATGGCGAACATTGAGCCCCAGGAGGAGGTGGCGGTGCTGTCCACGAAGGAGCGCAGGGCAACGGGCACCGTGTACATCTCGGGGTCGGTCAGGTAAATCAGCTGGCTGAAGAAGTCGTTCCACGTCCAGATGAAGGTGAAGATCGTGGTTGTTGCCAGTGCCGGCATCATCAGCGGAAGGATGATGCGGGTGAAGATCCGCACATGGCCGCAGCCGTCAATCCGCGCCGCTTCGTCCAGTTCTTTCGGCAGCCCGCGGATGAACTGCACCATGAGGAACACGAAGAACGCGTCCGTGGCAAGCAGCTTGGGCAGCACCAGCGGAATGAAGGTGTTCACCCAGCCCAGCTCCGAGAAGATGATGTACTGCGGCACGATGATCACGTGAATGGGCAGCATGATCGTCATGAGCATGATGGCGAACAGCAGGTTACGACGGCGGAATTTCAGCCGGGCGAAGGCGTAGGCGGCCATTGAGCAGGACACCAGGTTGCCGATGATCGAGCCGACCACCACGATCATCGAATTGATCATGTAGTGCCCGAACGGTGATTGAAGGGCGTTCCAGCCTTCCGTGTAGTTGCTGATCTCGAAGGTGGTGAGCCAGAGGCCGGCCTCCCGGAAGATCTCGTCATTCGGCCGGAGCGAGCTCACCAGCATCCACAGCAGCGGGTAGAGCATGATGATGCCGAAAGCGATGAGCACAATGTGCTTCAGCAACCGGCTCCCGATGCTTCCGCTCAGTTCCTCGTCGTTTCGCTTCTTCCGGCGGACCGGCGGTGCCGCTTTTGTCGGCGTTCGGGTGGCCGCAGGGGCTGTGTTGGTCTGGGGCGCGATATTAGTCGTCATAGAACACCCACCATTTCGAGGCGATGAAGTTGATGAAGGTGAAGGCCGCAATGATGAGCAGCAGCAGCCACGCCATGGCCGAGGCGTACCCCATATTGAAGTTGCCGAAGCCCTGTTGGTAGAGGTACAGCGTGAAGAACATCGTTGAGTCCGCGGGGCCGCCGGTGCCGCCGGAAACGACGAACGCCTGGGTGAAGGACTGGAAAGCACCGATGATCTGGAGCACCAGGTTGAAGAAGATGATTGGGGTCAGCAGCGGGGCCGTGATGGTGGTGAACTGGCGCACCTTCGATGCGCCGTCCATTGCCGCTGCCTCGTAGTACATGGTGGGGATCTGGCGGAGACCGGCCAGGAAGATCACCATCGGTGCGCCAAACGTCCAGACGTTGAGCACCATCAGCGTGCCCAGCGCAGTGGAGGGATCAGCGATCCACCCCATGCCCTCGATACCGACCAGTGCCAGAAGCTGGTTGATGAGCCCGGAGGTTCCGAAGATCTGCCGCCACAGCACTGCGATGGCAACGGAGCCACCGAGCAGGGACGGCAGGTAGTAGACCGAGCGGTAAAAACTCAGGCCCCGCATGCCGCGGTCCAGGATCAGAGCAAGTGCCAGTGCTGCAATGAGCTGGAGGGGAACGGAGACAAAGACGTAGAGGAAGGTCACTCCCAGGGAGTTCTGGAGCCGGGTGTCCTCGAACATCCGAAGGTAGTTGTCCAGTCCGGTCCATTCCGGTGGCTGGAGGAGGTTGTAGTCGGTGAAGGAAAGGTACAGCGACGCCGCCATGGGGCCGATTGTGATGAGGGCCAGGCCCACCAGCCAGGGAGCGAGGAACAGGTAGGAAACCAGCTCCTCCTTCCTCTCGGCAGCTGTCAGCTTCCGCTTCTTTCCTCGCGGCTCTTTCTTCAGCCGGGACATCTCACTCAGAGCTGACATCACCGCTCCTTTCCGCGATCTGGCGGGCGCATTCCGGCGCCGCCGCGAACGCGTCGTTCGGAAGCTTCATGGGAACCTTCTGTCGGGTTGTAGGGCTCTTGCTGGCAATCCGAGAAAACGCTTTCTCGGGACTGCAAACGACCCTAGTGTGTGATGCACCACACGTCAAGGAAAACGTTTTCCAGTAGGGCTCACGCCGTCACATGCCATCGCAATTGCCGGCCGGACCTTATGAAAGGGAGGGAATGATCAGTTGCTGAGGGAATCAGCCAGAAACGTCAGGGCGTCCTGAAGCATGTCAACAGTGACCACATGGCCGGCGTCGTACCAGGATCCGGTATAGCGACCCGGCGCATCGTGCGCGAGGGCACCCAACACCGCGTCGGCGTCGTGCATGCCCTGGGGTGTGAAAAGTGGATCCTCACCGGCGTACTGGACGAGGTAGCGGCACGCGGTGTTGACGGCCGTGAGCTCCGGCCAGTCGAACAACCGCGACAGCCCCGGAGTGGCGAGCAGCCACGAGTGAGCGTCCAGGTGGGAAGGAGCGAGGCCCTCGAAGGTGGTCATCATGCAGCAGACGACGGCGGCACACACCTGAGGCGCAAGGGCCGACAGCACCAGCGCCCGGCCTCCGCCACCCGAGAAACCGCCGACGCCGACACGTTCCTTCTCGACGCAAGGCAGGGTGCGCAGGACATCCAGCGCAACCAGATCTTCGAAGGCCACCATTCCGGCGTAGCTGGTGCCGAGCAGGCCTGCGGTCTTCGCGATTGTGTGTTCGTGGAGGGCCGCAGCGGCGTTGTACTCCATTGATGGCGTTGGCTGCACGCCTTCCTGATGCCAGAGCGCCCGCCGTGCGTCGAGCCCCTCAGCTACGCGTTCCGGTGGCGGATTGAGCAGGAACCGCCGGCTGCCCCAGCTGAAGGAATCGTGGACCAGCACGGCGAAGCCTGCGCGAGCCAGGTCGTTGGCGACGGCGTGGCCTGAGTAGAGGTTCCGCTGAAGCGCGTCCACGTCGGCGCTGGTCTCAGCGCCGGCGTCGATCAAGCGCTCTGCACCCAACCACTTGTTGCCGGCATGACAGTGCAACCACAGAACGCCGGGAAGGGGGCCCTTCGTTCCTGCAGGCGCCAGCAAGTAGCCCTTCGTGAGGGGACCGTACGGCAACTGCCACTCAAGTTCCTGCAGCTCGACGCCGTCGAACACTTGAGCGCGGCGCACCGTGACGGGCGGTGCGGGGATGGGTGCGGGTACGCCGAGGGCTTGGGCAAGACTGGCGCTCGCGGTGTTGTGTCCCTCGTGTCTACCGAGTTGCCGCAGAGCTGCGGGCCAGTCCTCGAAGCCGGCGATCGGGCTCGGGGGTGGCGTCATCGACGGTCCGCGGAGCATGAGGTGGGCCGGGCCCCGAACCGGGCGGCAGGGTTTCCTGCGACCATCATTGACCGTCTGCCAAGAATGAGCCGGGCCAGTCCTCAAGGGGGATTCGCCGGATCCGGCGCACCTCGCCGAGAGTTCCCCATTCGTCCCGGCCGAGGCGGGACAACGGTTCGAGTAGATCCACGCGGGGGTGATCGCCGTCGAGCACCTGTTCGGAGACGGCTGCGTGGACCACCTCACCCAGGATCAGGGTGCAGTTCCCCACGGGAATGAGACTGTGCAGACGGCACTCCAGCGCAACGGGAGATTCGTATACGCGCGGTGTGCTGATCAGGGTGCTCGCCTCGCGTTGCACGCCAGCGGCGTCGAACTCGCTCACCTCCGGCTCGAACGCGGTGCCCGTTGCGTTGACGCGCTCGAACAGGTTCTCCGGCGTGAAGTTCACGGTGAATTCGCCGCTTGCACGGATGTTTCGCAGGCTGTCCTTCTCGCCGACAGACGTGAACTGGATGATCGGGGGGTCTGTTGACGCGACGGTGAAGAAGGAATGCGGTGCGAGGTTATCGACACCGTTCTCCGACCGCGACGCCACCCACGCTATGGGCCGCGGCACAACCGTCGCTGTCAAGAGTTTGTAGAACGCGGCGGCTGAGTGCTGGTCGCGATAGATGTCCCTGCGCATGTACCGAGCCTAAGGTGCGGCGGTGCAGCATCCCACTGGATTGCGGGTTTCACTGGGAATGTCCAGACACTCCCAGTGAAACCCGTCTTCGAGTGGGACGCTCGGCATCAAGCACGCGAGGGAAGGCTTGCAAGCAGTTCATCAAGGCGCTCATAGCCCTCGGTCATGCCGCCTTCCATGCCGGACTGCGCCATGCCGTCCCGGGCCTCCTGGGAGGGATAAACGGAATGGCCGACGAGCTTGCAACGCCCGCCGCCCAGGTCCTCAAAGGTCAGGAACTCAATGCTGACGACGTCGGGGTAGCCGAGAAACTCGAAGGTCTGGATAGCGAACTCGTTGTCCCGCACGGTGTGGAACACGCCGCTGAAGTCATAGCGCTCACCGTCCGGGCTGACATGGGTGTAGCGGTAGCTGCCGCCGGTGCGGAAATCATAGTGGTCGATCTCCGCCTTCATTCCGCGAGGCCCGAGCCAGTTCGCGATCATCGCGGGATCCCGGTGGGCTTCGAAGACGGCTTCGACCGGGAAATCGAACTCCCGCTCGACGTCAATGTAGGGAACGCCTTCCGGCACGGAAAGCTTCAGTGGATTGCTCATGGTTGGTCCTTGGGTGAATGGCCATCTCTGGCCTGAGATCCGAGTAGATCATCGAGTGCGCGGAACTGGCTCTCACGGGTAAGCCTGTATTGGTCAATCCACGCGGTGAGCGACTCCAGCCGTGCGGGGTTCAGGTGCACGGGGCGACGCTGGGCATCACGCGAGCGGGTTACCAGTTCAGCCTGTTCAAGGACCTGAATGTGCCTGGAGATTGCCTGCTTGGTGATGTTGAACGGTGCAGCCAACTCGTTGACGGTTGCCGGGCCCCGGCTGAGATGAGCGATGATGCTGCGGCGCGCCGGGTCTGCCAGAGCCATGAAGGCCCGATCCAGACGATCAGCGTCCACGTCCATGGTCAACTATTTCCTTTATCAACAAATTGGTTGAATAAAACGGTAGACCTGCCGCGTCACGGAGTCAAGGATCGTTCCCGGCACCGGGGCGGACGCAGGGGCCTTACCTCGTGAGCAGTGTCTCAAGATCCAGTGGTGCTGACCCGGTGAGTTCCTGCACCGCCGTCGTCGTCCGTTCCAGCTGGCCGGAGGCAATCGCCGTGTAAGTGCTGACCCACGCGTCTAGCTGCCAGTCCGGCACGCCGTAGGGGGCGCGCGAGGCATAGGCTTCCTCGACCGTCTCCTCCTCGTAGCGGGTTGGGCGGCCGGTCACCCGCGTGATGATTGCGGCAACCTCGCTGAGCGAGAGAGCCTCGGGGCCGGTGAGATCCCACGTCCGCCCTACGTGCGCCCCCGGATTTTCAAGCACGACGACGGCGGCACGCGCCACGTCTGTCCGTGCCACTGCTGCCACCCGGCCGCCGCCGGCAGGTCCGCGCAGTACGCCTTCGTTCCCAGCGAAGAGGGGCAGTACATCGAGGTAGAAGTTGTCGCGAAGGAATGTGTAGGCCATCCCGGAGTTGCGGATGTGCTCCTCCGTTGCCCAGTGGTCCCGGCCCAGCGTGAAGGTTGCGTCCGGCGCGGCGGCAAGGAAGGAGGTGTAGACGATGTGCTGAACCCCGGCTTCGGCGGCGGCATCGATGAAGGTACGGTGCTGATCCACGCGGTCCTGGGCTTCGGCGCCGGACACCATGAACAGCACCTCACTCCCGCGCAGCGCCTCAACCGCGGCCTCCCGCTCGGCGTAGCTGGCCTGGGCAAGCTTCGCTCCCGGCAGATAGGGCGCCCGCGCCGGGTCCCGAACAATGAGTTTCTGTTCATATCCTGCGCTGGACAGGAGGCGGGCTACTTCGCCGCCGACGTGTCCGGTTGAGCCGGTAACTGCGAGTCGTGGAGTCATGTTGGGTTGAGCGCGCGATCAAGCTCCAATATTCCGAATTCACCCTGACTTTCCCGCAGCGAAACATGGACGACGAAGGGACGTCGTCCGTCATCCCTACCGTGGAGCGGTGTCGAGACTCTATGTCGCAATCGGTGATTCCTTCACGGAGGGAGTGGGGGACTGGGACTCCCGCTATCCCAACGGCGTCCGTGGCTGGGCGGACCGCGTGGCCAAACAGTTGAGCAAAAAGGACTCGAGCTGGCGTTACGCCAATCTCGCGATCAGGAGCAAGCGGCTTCGGCAGATCGTCGACGAACAGCTGCAGCCTGCACTCGACCTCCACCCCACCGTTGTCAGTGTGTACGCCGGCGGAAACGACATCCTCGAACTGCGCGCCAGCATCACCCCGCTCATGGAGACCTACGAGGACATGGTGTCCCGCATCGCGGCCGCCGGTGCCCGCCCGCTCCTTTTCACGGGCTTTGACGTGCGGCTCCACCCGGTCCTCGAACCGATGCGACGCCGAAACTGGATCTACAACGACCACGTCCGCCGGATCGCCGAAACGTACGGCGCACTCCTTGTGGATTACTGGTGCTTCGATGAGTATCACGACCCTCGTTTCTGGGATATCGACCGGCTTCACATGTCACCGGCAGGCCACAGGAACATGGCCGCCCACGTACTGCGCGAGCTCGGCATCGACCACACGCTCACGTCCAAGCCGCTGCGGCCCCGGCAGCGGCTGACCATGACCGAGCTGCTCCGCCGGGAATCAGTGTGGTGGGGCGAGTGGGTGATCCCGATGTTCGGACGGCGGCTGCGCAACGTAACCCTCGGAGATGACCTTGAACCGCGTTGGCCGGTGCCCATCCGCCCCGCAGACGGGTTGAAGCGGCTGGCAGCTGAACATGCCGCACGCCGTGCGTGCAGGGACTAGCACGACGTGCTTTGGCCTCTTTTCCGTACACTGGATTGATCATGACTTTCATCAACAAGTACCGCACCCCGATTGTCTGGCTCGTCGTTATCGCCATGGTGGCCTCCATCGGAGCCGGCTTCTTCGTCACCATTTTCTAGAGCTACTTTCGCTGCACTCACCACGGGCGGCCGGCACCCGGAACCTGAATCCGCAGCCACCGGTATCCGTAGGCGGGAAGTTCCACCGTGAGCGTCTCGCCCGGCTGGATTTCCGTGCGGGTGTCCTCGAGCAGGTCCGTGAGGATGCCGCCACCGCTCGGCACATCGCCGTCGTTCAGTTTCACCGACACTTCGGCGGGCTCGGCCGCAAAGTTGTGGAAGATGAACAGGGAGTTCTCCTCCCAATCACAACGGTGGGCCAGCACAGCGGGGTTGGGGGTGTCGATCAGCGAAAAGGTTCCCCAGCCCAGCTCAGGGCATTCCCGGTAGCGGCGGATCAGGATGCCCATGAAGCTGAGCAGGGAAGACGGATCCCGCCTTGCGGCCACCACGTTGACTTGGCCGGGCCCAAAATCGCCTTCCACGAGAGGTGCCACCAGCTTGTCCGGCGGCGCGGAGGAGAAGCCTGCGCTGTCCTCATCTGTCCATTGCATCGGGGTGCGTACTGCCAGCCGGCCCTCGGCTGCCAGGTTCTCGCCCATCCCGATCTCCTCGCCGTAGAAGAGCACCGGCGTCCCGGGTAGGGAAAACAGCAGCGAATACACCATGCGGATACGCTGCGGATCCCCGCCCAGCATGGGAGGGAGCCGCCGCTTGAGGCCGCGGCCGTACACCTGCATGTTCTTCTCGGGTCCGAAGGCGTCGAAAACTTCCTGCCGTTCGGAGTCCAGCAGTTTGTCCAGGGTCAGTTCGTCATGGTTCCGGACAAACGTGGCCCACTGGCTGTCGGGATCGATCGAGGGCCGGTCCGCGAGAGTACGTGCCAGCGCGCGCGCATCGCCCCGGGCCAAGGACAGGTACATCTGCTGCATGGTCACGAAGTCGAACTGCATGTTGAGCTCATCAGCGGCATCCCCGAAGAACTCAACCTGCTGCTCGTAGGGCAGATTGACCTCACCGAGAAGCACCGCGTCACCGGTGCGCCGGGAGAGGAACCGGCGGAGGTTGCGCAGGTAGTCGTGCGGATCCCCGGCCTGATGATCAATGCCCTTCGTCTCGAGGAAGAACGGCACAGCGTCCACGCGGAATCCCGAAAGGCCGAGTTCCAGCCAGAAGCCCATTGCCTTGGCGATCTCGTCGCGCACGATGGGATTCGAAACATTGAGGTCCGGCTGGTGCGAATAGAAGCGGTGCAGATACCACTCACCCGTCTTCCGGTCCTTGCTCCAGATGGAGTTCTCCTTGTCCGGAAACACCACCTCGCTGGAGGTATCCGGCGGCGGGTCTGATCGCCAGACGTAGAAGTCGCGGTAGGGGTTGTCCTTCGAGGAGCGGGCCTGCGTGAACCAGGGATGCTGATCGGAGGTGTGATTGACCACCAGATCCGCAATGACGCGCATCCCGCGGTCCTTGGCAGTACGGATGAACTCCACCAGATCGCCGAGGGAGCCCAGCCGCCCATCTACGCCGTAGAAGTCCACGATGTCGTACCCATCATCACGCTGCGGCGAAGGATAGAACGGCATCAGCCAGATGCACGTAATGCCGAGTTCAGCGAGATAATCCAACCGCTGGGCAGCACCGGCGAAGTCACCCACGCCGTCGCCGTCGGAATCACAGAACGTCTCGATGTCCAGGCAATAGATGACGGCGTTCTTCCACCAGAGGTCCGAGGTGTCCGTGACGCGCATCAGCGGACCTCCGGCAGGACATGCTCGGCAAAGGCCTCAATAAACGGCTTCTGCTCCGTCCCCACGTAGTGCAGGTACAGCTCATCGAAGCCGAGGTCTGCGAACTCCCGCAATCGTTGGGCATGGACCGCGAGATCTGCTGAGATTTGTACGGTGCTTCGAAGCTGCTCCTCGGTGACTTCCCGGGTTGCCTCCTCGAAGTCGGACGGGCGGGCGAGATCCCACGTAGTGGGTGGGGTCAGGGAGTTTGATCCCCATTGGACGCGCGCCACCTCGAGAGCTTCATCCTCGGTAGGTGCCCAGGAGAGGTGTACCTGAAGGATGAGTTTGCCCTGGCCGCCGTTGCTCCGGTAAGCAGTGATCATTTCCGTCAGCTTCTCGTGCGGCTGGTTCACGGTCACCAGTCCGTCAGCCCAACCGGCGCTCCGCGCCGCGGTTTCGACACTCACGGCCGGGGCTATCAAGGGTGGTTTGACCTCCGGCGCATCCCAGAGCCGCGCCTGTTCTGCGGTGACCAGGCCGCGGTGGGTAACCTCCTCGCCGTCGTGCATTCGGCGGATGATGTCTATGCACTCCTCCAGGCGCTGCTGTCGGATCTCTTTGGCGGGCCAGGAATCGCCCGTGATGTGTTCGTTCAGATTCTCCCCGCTGCCCAGCGCTGCCCAGAAACGGCCGGGAAACATGCTCGCCAGCGTGCCGCTTGCCTGCGCGATTATGGCGGGGTGGTAGCGCTGGCCGGGGGCAGTGACGACGCCGAAGCGCAGGTTGGTGGTGGCAAGCGCGGCTCCCAGCCATGACCAGGCAAAACCTGAGTGACCCTGGACCGCGGACCACGGCTCAAAGTGGTCGGAGCACATAGCGGCGTCGAAACCAGCCTGCGCAGCGAACTGCACATCGGCGAGGAGCTGTGCGGGGGCTATCTGTTCGTGTGAGGCGTGAAATCCGATGAGGGGCATGCGCGGACCTTTCCATTGGCGGCTCTTGAACGGGTGAACCGGTCCGTCCTAGTGTGATCAGTAGGCTTAGCAATATGTGTCGAGCCTAGCTGTACGGCAGAGAGCCCCTCAAGGGTGTTGCCCAAACTTCCATATGTACCAGGAGGAAAGCATGAGCGATCAGTACACCTTCCAGAACCCTGTGACCCGGTTTCCCGAGATCTCTCCGCCCAAGCAGGACCAGCCGGAGCCTGGGCTCGACCAGCAGCTTGAACCACAAAGCGACCGCGGGGAGGAGTCGTACCGCGGCACCGGCCGTTTGGAAGGCAGGAAGGCGTTGATCACGGGAGCGGATTCCGGGATCGGCGCCGCCGTGGCTATCGCCTTCGCTCGGGAAGGCGCCGACGTCGCGCTCTCCTACCTCCCGGAGGAAGAGGCGGACGCCGACGAGATTGTGCGCCTGATTGAAGAGTGCGGCCGCACGGCGGTAAAGCTGCCCGGCGACATCAAGGACGGCGAGTTCTGCAAGGAACTGGTGACAAGCGCGGTGGAGGGCCTGGGCGGCCTCGACATCCTCGTCAACAACGCGGGCAAGCAGATCGCGGTGGAGCGGCTTGAGGACATCGACGACGAGCAGCTTGACCACACGTTCAAGACGAACATCTACTCGTTCTTCCGCATCACTCGGGAAGCGCTGAAGCACCTGCCGGCCGGGTCGAGCATCATCAACACCACGTCGATCCAGGCCTACAACCCGTCGCCCACCCTCCTCGACTACGCCAGCACCAAAGCTGCAATCAACAACTTCACCAAGGGCCTCGCCCAGCAATTGGCGCCGCGCGGCATCCGCGTGAACGCCGTCGCGCCCGGTCCTTTCTGGACACCGCTGCAGGTCTCGGATGGGCAGCCGAAGGATGCTCTGCCCGAGTTCGGAAAGTCCACCCCGCTGGGACGTGCCGGCCAGCCCACCGAGCTCGCGCCCGCGTATGTCTTCCTTGCGTCGCCCGAGTCGAGTTACGTGCTTGGCGAAACCCTGAACGTCAACGGTGGGAGCCCGACGCCGTAACCCGGCTTGTGCGCGCCGCTGTGGGGCCGCTCTGCAGCATCGGGAGAAGAGAGCATCCGGAGTGATTCCCGGGCGGGGCCGTCTCAGTCGGGGAAACGGGACGGCCCCGCTCGGGGGGGCTCTGGCAATGCCAGTGCCGGCAGGAGGAGAAGGTGGTCTCGCCCTCCTCTGTCCTGCGCCTTCACTATGGCGAACGCACCTTGGGAAATTCTTGGAACGCCTTCGCAGCGAAAATAAGTGTGCTTATTACTTCCCTTCCGTCGGGGGCTCGGGTTAGCGTCGAAAAACGAGGTTCCGCGGTCTCCAGCCCGGACAGATGAGTTGGCCGAACAGATCCGGAGCCACAATCACGGAGGTATCCCCGTGTTCTTTCACAAGCAGGAACTACAGTTCAAATCCACACCCGACAAGCCAGACGCCGTGTACGCGAGGAAGCTGCAGGAGGTTCTCGGCGGGCAATACGGCGAGATCACCGTCGCAATGCAGTACAGCTTCCAGGCGTGGAACAGCCACATTCCGGGCAAGTACCGCGACTTGCTGTTCGGGATCGGATCGGAAGAATTCGGCCACGTCGAGATGCTGGCGACCATGATCGCCCAGCTGCTGGAAAAGGCGCCTCTGGGTATCACCGACGACGCCGTCCAGTCCGATCCTGCGATTGCCGCCGTCGTCGGTGGTACTGACATGCAACAGGCGATTGTCGCCGGCGCGGGCGCGCGGCCGGTGGATAGCATGGGCAACCCCTGGTCCGGCAGCTACATCACTGCGAGCGGCAATCTGCTGGCCGACTTCACGGCCAACGCCAATGCCGAGATGCAGGGCCGCCTGCAGGTTGCCCGGCTCTACCACATGACCGATGATCACGGCATCCGGGACATGCTCTCCTTCCTCCTCGCGCGTGACACCATGCACCAGAATCAGTGGATCGCAGCGGCTCGTGAGTTGCAGGAAGAAGGCTCGGAGAACCTTCCTGTGCCGAGCAATTTCCCCCTCAAGAAAGAGGAACGAAGCGTGTCCTACCAGTACCAGAACTTCTCCGATGGGGAAGCGGCCGCCGAGGGTTCCTGGGCGTCCGGTCCTGCACCGGACGGCAAGGGCGAATTCACGTACCACGACGGACCCACGACATCGGCGCCCATGCCGCCGCCCACCCATCCTGATTCGCGGTTCTACGGAACGACTGAACTGCCGAACACCATGGAGAAGATGGCCGGGAGCATGCAGGACAAGCTGAACAAAGAGTAGGTTCCACCTTCGGTTGAACAGCCCGTCATGCCTTGTGCGGCGGGCTGTTCCGCGTGCGCACGTCCTAAAATAAACAGCAGGCTTAGTACTATGGTGGTGATGGGGACGACGTCGTCGGCCCACCGGGTAGAAAGGGGTTTGCCATGAAGAGTCCTGAACCACGCGGGGTCGCCAGCGCGGCATTGTTGGAGTTGCTCCCGCAGGCACCGGATGGTGAGGCCATCGGGACCCTCCAGAAAGCAGTGCGTGCCGGGCTTGGCAGTTCTGCCGGAATACTGGCAGATGAAGACCTTCAGCTGGCCCTCTTTTGCCTCTATGAGCTGCACTACGGCGGCATCGACGGAGCGCACTCCGCCTGGGAGTGGGAACCCGACCTTCTTGCGGTCCGCCTGGAGATGGAGCGGGACTTTGAAGCTGCCCTCCGCGCCGCAGTGGAGCTTCCCTCGCTGGAGCCGCGCGACAGCGAGGGCGTGGCAGCCGTTCTGTTCGAGCTCACCGCGGGTGATACTGGCCCGAGCGTGTCCCGGTTCGTTGCGAAGAAGGCAACCCTTGAACAGGCGCAGGAGTTCCTGATTCACAAATCGGTCTACCAGCTCAAGGAAGGCGATCCGCACACCTGGGCCATCCCGCGGCTGAAGGGGCGCGCCAAGGCGGCAATGGTGGAAATCCAGGCGGATGAGTACGGCGGCGGGCGGCCGGACCGCATGCACTCGGCGCTCTTCGCGCGCACCATGCGCGGCGTGGGACTTGATGACACCTACGGCCGCTACGTTGACGCTGTGCCGGCCCTGACCCTCGCATCCTCCAACATGATGTCCCTGTTTGGGCTGCACAGGCGGCTGCGCGGCGCCATTGTGGGGCATCTCGCAGCGTATGAGATGACCTCGTCCCAGCCCAACCGTCTGTATGGCAACGGGTTCCGGCGGCTCGGATTCGACGAGGACGTGACCTGGTACTTCGACGAACACGTCGAGGCCGACGCCGTCCACGAGCAGATCGCCGGGCGGGACCTCGCGGGCGGATTGGTGGAGGCCGAGCCGGAACTGCTCGAGGACGTCTACTTCGGAGCAACGGCTGCCCTCACCCTCGACGGCATGCTGGGCGAGCACATCATCGCCAGCTGGGAGAAAGGTGAATCGTCCCTCCGGGTCACCGCGCCCGTTCCGGTATGACACGGCCCGCAGCAACCTACATCCTGCCCCTGCGGTGGACTGAGGACTGCGGCCTGGCCGCGCTCGCTGTATACCTCGGAGAGGTTGCGCAGCAGGCTGAGGTGCTCGTAGTGGACGGATCGCCGGCTGAACTGTTCCACCGGCATGCAGCGGCCCTGCCGCCGGCGGTTCGCCACCTCCGGCCCCGGTTCACCTGCCGCAATGGAAAAGTGGCGGGGGTGCTGACCGGACTGGCAGAGGCCTCCTGTGAACGGATCATCATTGCCGACGACGACGTCCGCTACGATCCGCCTGCGTTCCGGCGGATGCTGGAGCTGCTTGACGACGCCGACGCCGTCCGTCCCCAAAACTACTTCCTCGCCCTTCCGTGGCATGCCCGCTGGGATACCGGGCGAACCCTGCTCAACCGCGCCCTGGGCTCCGATTTCCCGGGCACCCTGGGCGTCCGGCGCTCCACCCTGAGAGCCACCGACGGCTATGACGGCGACGTCCTGTTCGAAAACCTCGAGCTCCTGCGCACGGTGCGGGCCGCCGGTGGGAAGGAAATTCGCGCGGATGACCTGTTTGTCGGCAGGATCCCGCCTCCCGTCCGTCATTTCCGCCGGCAACGGATCCGGCAGGCCTACGATGACTTCGCTCAGCCGCCGCGGCTCCTCCTCGAGCTGTTCCTGCTTCCCGCGCTGTTCCTGCTGGTGCGCCGCTATGGTGCGCTTGCCGTCCCGGCGGTTGCCGCCGTCGTCGTCGGTTTGGCGGAGACAGGACGACGACGGCGGGGCGGCAGGCTGGTTTTTTCGGCGACAGCCGCCCTGTGGGCACCGGCGTGGATGGCTGAGCGAATGCTGACCGTCTGGGCGGCCCTGTTTCTTCGCCTGACCGGCGGAATTCCCTACGCCGGATCGAAACTGGCGAAGGCCGGGAACTCACTGCGCTTTCTGAGGCTTAGACACGCGGAAGTAAGGCTGCCGGGCCACAGCGTGCCCTTGTGGGGCCCGGCGGGCTTCGCTACCGTCAAAGAGGACCCATCGATAAGCGCGCTGGTTCCGTCCGGCAACCAACACGCCCAGCAATCTTCACCGAGACACTGGAGGCGAGTGCATGACCAAGAAGGACCGCATAGCTGAACCATGGGGTACGCGGACCCCATATGCGTCGGGTGAGCAGTGGCCCATACGGGTGGACATGCACTTGGAGGAAGGCCTGAGCGCGGCGAACGTCGATCGCTGGGTGCAGACTGCCTCCATTCTTCACTCCAACGGTGATGCACTCGACATTGCCGTGAAGGATGACCGTATCGCCGGCGTTCGCGGGAGGGCTGATGATCGTGTCAACCACGGGCGACTCGGGCCCAAGGACCTGTATGGCTGGCAGGCCAACTCGTCTCCTGACCGGCTGACCAAACCGCTCATCCGCAAGCGCGGCAAGCTTGTCGAGACGGACTGGGACACCGCGATGGACAGGATCGTGGGGGAAACCCGGGACCTGCTCGACGAGCAGGGAGCCAGCGCAATCGGCTTCTACACCACGGGCCAGCTGTTCGCTGAAGAGTACTACACCCTCGGCATCGTCGCCCACGGCGGACTCGGCACCAACCACGTGGACGGCAACACGCGCCTGTGCACGGCCACTGCGGCCGCCGCCCTCAAGGAATCGTTCGCGTGTGATGGCCAGCCCGGTTCCTACACGGACATTGATCACGCCGATGTGATCGCACTCTACGGCCACAACATGGCAGAGACGCAGACGGTGCTCTGGACGCGGGTCCTTGACCGCCTTGCCGGTCCCAACCCGCCGCAGATCATCTGCGTGGATCCCCGCCTGACCCCGGTGGCCAAGGCGGCAACGGTACACCTCGCTCCGCGCCCGGGGACCAACGTGGCCCTCATGAACGGGCTGCTCCACGAGATCATCGAGAACGGTTGGATCGATTCCGACTACATCGAGGCGCATGCAGTCGGCTTCAGCGAACTCGAGAAGCGGGTCAAGGAATACCCGCCGGAGGTTGTGGAACACATCTGTGATGTGCCGGCTGACAAGATCCGGGAAGCTGCACGGATCATCGGACAGGCCGAAAGGCTGCTCTCCACTGTGTTGCAGGGCTTCTATCAGTCCAACCAGGCCACGGCCGCAGCCGTTCAGGTCAACAACATCAACATCATCCGTGGAATGCTGGGCAAGCCCGGCTGCGGAATCCTGCAGATGAACGGCCAGCCAACCGCTCAGAACACCCGCGAGTGCGGCGGTGACGGGGACTTTCCCGCATTCCGCAACTGGTCCAATGACGCCCACGTGAAGGATCTCGCGAAGGTCTGGAACGTGGAACCCATGCAGATTCCGCACTACTCGCCGCCGACGCACGTAATGCAGATGATGCGCTACGTCGAGGACGGATCCATCCGCATGCTCTGGGTCAGCGGAACTAACCCGGCTGTGTCACTCCCGGAACTGCAGCGGGTGCGTTCAATGTTGACGCAGGACCGCCTGTTCCTGGTGGTGCAGGACATCTTCCTGTCCGAGACCGCGCAGCTGGCTGACGTTGTCCTTCCTGCGGCCACGTGGGGAGAGAAGACCGGCACCTTCACCAATGTGGACCGTACGGTGCACCTCTCTGAGAAGGCCGTCGATCCGCCAGGGGAGGCCAAGCCCGACCTCGACATCTTTCTCGACTACGCGCGCCGGCTGGACCTCCGCGACAAGGACGGTCAGCCGCTGGTCAAATGGCATGACCCGGAATCCGCATTCGAGGCCTGGAAGGAATGCACGCGTGGCCGTCCGTGCGACTACACCGGCATTACCTATGAAAAGCTCCGCGGAGGCTCGGGAATCCAGTGGCCCTGCAATGAGGAGAACCCGGAGGGTTCCGAACGAATCTATGCCGACGGCAAGTTCTGGAGTTCGCCGGAGTACTGCGAGAGTTACGGGCGTGACCTCGTGACCGGTGCGCCGCTTGAACCCGACGAGTACAAAGCCATGAATCCTGAGGGCAAGGCGATCATCAAGGCGGCTGAATACATGCCGCCGCATGAGATCCCAAGCGAGAAGTACCCATTCCAGCTCATTACCGGCCGAACCCTCTACCACTTCCATACCCGGACCAAGACGGCGCGAGCTCCGCAGCTCCAGGCCGCCGCTCCCGAGGTATGGGTGGAGATGTCAGACCACGATGCCAAGGCGTTCGGTATCTCAGAGGGAGATCAGACCCGTGTGTCCACGCCACGCGGGTCTGTTGAGGCGAAGGTGAGGATCAGCGGCATCCGCGACGGCGTGCTGTTCCTGCCGTTCCACTACGGCTACTGGGACACGGACGGGGGTCATAAGCCCGACAAGGCCGGCCGGGCGGCAAATGAGCTGACAATTACTGACTGGGATCCGGCGTCGAAACAGCCGATCTTCAAAACGGCGGCAGCAACCATCCGGAAGCTCAAATCCGGCAAAGGGCATTCGGCAGCGCCGACAACGACGGCGTCTGCTCCCGTCCGCCCGATCGGGTGGGAAACGAAGGGCTCGCATAACGCCGAGGCCCAGGAGACGCTGAATGGCGCTGGTACGGGAGGGCAACGATGAAGATCGGTCTGGTACTCCACGAGCTGCATCGCTCGGAGAATGACCTGGCACTTGAACTGCTGCAGGTCTCCGAACGCAACAAGGTGGATCATGAGATCTACCACCTGGGCAGGGACCTCGCGAGGTGGTCACAGGACCACGTCCGGGAGATCGCCGAGATCGGCAAGAACTATGGCCAGAAGCTTGATCCCGAACCGCGGCAGGAGTTCAACCTGGCTGAGAAAGTTCGCGAGGCAGGCAGCGATATTCTCGGGCGGCGGAGCGCCCCGGCATTGTTGATGCTGCGTGACCTGCGGGAAATCTATATGAAGGCATCCGGTGTATCAGCGGACTGGGAGATGCTCGCCCAGGCCGCGCAGGGGATCAAGCACACGGATCTCCTCGACGTGACGAAGCGGTGCCATCCCCAGACGCTGCGGCAGATGCGCTGGGCCAACGCCATGTTGAAGGTGAACTCTACGCAGGCGCTGACCAGCTAATCCGCCCAAGAAATTGTGCAGCTCCGGTGGGCCGACATCGTCGGATCCCACCGGAGCTGCACAAAACTTGCCCTTGCGCTACCGGTTGTCGATGGCGTCGTAATCCGTGCGGTCGATCTTGCGGTGATACCGCATACCGGCCAGGCCACCCAGCACCGCACCGGCCAACGCTGCAAGCAGCGCCACAACGACGGCGATGATGCCGGCCGTGGTGAGCGTGCCCTCATTCAGGGGCAGGCGGGGGAAGCTGTTCAGGTTGGCCAGGACATCGAACTGCGATCCGAAAATCAGGCCGAGAATGGCAACGAGGATGGCAATGATGATGGCCCACAGCCACACTGCAATGCCCTGCTTGGCGCCGTTGAAGCGGGCCATGCGCCCTGCAACGTATCCGCCGCAGTAGTAGGCGACGAGCAGTATGACAAGCAGGATGATCGCACTTGTAATTCCGACCGTCTGGGCACTCTGTGATGCCTGGTTGGTTGCCTCATTCAGGCTGGTGTTGGTCGACAGGCCGAACGCCGCGCCTGCAGCCGCTACCAGTGCGGTGAGAATGACAGCCATGCCGGTGGCTGTCAGCCAGCCGAAGAAGGCGGCGCCGAACTTCATGCCGCCGAACGTCTCTTTCTCGCGCTGGTGAAGCGCATCCCGCTCCGCTCCGACGGGAACCGGCGTGACGGCGCGGTCGCGGTCATAATCCCGATTGGCGTCGGGATCGAGGTCCCTTCCACGACGGTCGTGGTCCTTCCGGTCACTGGTGTGTGACACGGGTACGGCCGCTGTGTGGCTCGAGCGGTCATCGCGCTGGGAGCGGTCGTCAACGCCGTCGTTATTGCGGTCAACGTCCATCGCCCGGGTCTCGGCCTCTGGCGTACGCGCGTCGGAGCGCCGGGAATCACCGGCGTCCAGAGGGGCGGACTCATCCGCATGTTTGGGGCGGTAGTCCCGATCGTTGTTCCCTGTTCCTGGTGTACTCATGGTGCCTCCTGATGTCAGGGCCCTAAGGCGACTTCATAAGCAACCTTAGTATTACGACGTTGTGCATACAAGGGCGCCGCTCCGCGCGGTGGCATGCTTGGGGGTATGGATTGGGAAATTCTTGTCACCGTGATCTGCGGGTTGGCCATCGCCGTCGGAGTGGCTGGCGTGGTCATCCCCATCCTCCCCGGCAGCATTCTCATCATCGGTGCGCTGTTGGTGTGGGCTTTCACCGTGACGAGCGGTCCCGGCTGGACTGCGCTCGCCGTGGGCGGGGTGTTCGCTCTGGCCGGACTCCTGGCGGGAACCATATTGACGGGGCGAAAGCTGCGTCAGCGGAAGATTCCGGGGCGGTCCATCACTGTAGGGCTGGTGCTGGGCGTCGCGGCGATGTTCGTCATCCCGGTGGTGGGATTGATTGTCGGATTCGTTGTTGGCCTGCTGCTCAGCGAAGCCGCAAGGCTGCGCGATTTCAGGGCGGCTGTAACCTCCAGCGGCGAGGCCTTGAAGGCCCTGGGCCTTGGAATCGTGGTGGAACTCCTGCTTGCGTGCGCGGCGGGCAGCGCATGGATCCTTGCCGTCTGGGCACATTTCGCCATGCGCTGACCCGCCACGGAATGAACGCCTACCGCCGGTAGCCGCGGTTCTTCCCGCGCGTGTTCTTGGCGTTGGTTTGGCCCTGTTGGCGCTTGCCGAGCAGTTTCGATGCAATGACCGGTGCGAGCATCCAGAGGATTTTCTTCAGCATGTTGTTCCGCCTTTCGTGGAATGAACCTCCATGGTAAGCACACTGATCAATTCTGTGCGGGATCGACGGTGACGAAATTCCTGAGGGCCTCGAGTTGCGCAAGCCTGCACTCGGGCTTCAGATACATCATGTGACCGGCCTCGTGGTAGTGGTGCGAGATCCTTGCCCGAGCCTCATCATTGAGCGCCATATGGGCGAAGACGTACTCGGCCGCGAAGTGCGGAGTGGCGCCGTCCTGGTAGCCGTAATCCACGTGTACCCGCAGCGCCGGATTGTGGACCATGAGCCGCTCAAGCACGTCACTGACGTCAACGGGTGCGCCTTCGAAGGTCCGGTAGCTCCAGGGCTGGACCCGCGCGGTAAGGATCTCGTACGGGAGGTCATTCTCATACCCAAGCTCGGCGCGCACGTAGTGGTTGATCGCCGCCGCAAACGGCCCTGTGATGGCGCGCATGCTCGGATCATCCGTGGAACTGGAGGACTGCGGGTTGGCCGGCGGCGCTGTGAAGCGCCCATCGATCCGCCCCACTGCGAGTCCCTCCGCCCGCAGGAGCTCAGCCGCGAATTCGTGGTACGCCCAGCGCAGGTTCGTGCGGCGGATGAAGCCCTCGTCGAGGGTGGTGAGCGCGCTCAGGCGGGTGACGGCGTCGTCGTACTCGGGTTGGGTGAGCCGGGCGCCCTGACTGAGGGCATAGCCGAAATCGCGGGAGGCGTACTCCTCCGCCTCGCGAACGACATCGGTGAGCTCCCTGCCGGGGTGTCGGCCGTGATAGTGGGCGATCGCCGCGTAGGTGGGGAGGTGGAATGCATACGGGGTGTCGCTGCCCGGGAAGAAGCGGAGTGTTGACATGTTGAGCACCGTGGAAATGAGGCCGAGGCCGTTGACCGCCATGCCATAGGCATCGAACAGGCGGCCGGCAACGGCGACCGCCCGAAGGGTTCCGTAGGACTCGCCCACGAGGTACTTGGGCGAGAGCCATCGATTGTTGCGCGTAGTCCACAGGCGGATGACTTCCGCCACGAGGTCGCGGTCCTCGACGAAAGCGTGGAACTCGTCGGTCTTCTCACCCTCAATCACCCGCGAAAAGCCCGTGCTCACCGGGTCAATCAGAACGAGGTCGCTGTGTTCGAGGAGGGTCTCGGGGTTGTCAACGAGACCGAAGGGCGGGGGAGTCATCGCCCCGACATCACCTGAGTCCACACGGCGTGGTCCCAGCAGTCCGAGATGGAGCCAGACCGAAGAAGAACCTGGACCGCCGTTGAACGCGAAAGTGACCGGCCGCTCAGAAGTGCTGTTGTCCTTGGTGTACGCGACGACGAAGATCTCGGCCTTCGGCTTGAACCCCTCCGATTTGCCGTCTTTGGTTTCTTCACGCCGCAGAACCAGCCGGCCGGTGGTGGTGGTGTATTCGAGGCCCGAGGCAGCGGTGTGCTGCCGTGTCACGAAGTCGTCGCTGACTTCCTTGACGGCGTCGGGCTCCGTTTTCTCGACGGTGGTATTTTCAGTTGCGAATTCTTCTGCCATCCCTTGAGCCTATCGGTGGTTACGGAAGGCAACTACCCCCGTTTGGAAGTTTGCATGGTCGGTTCGACGTCAGCGCTCCATAGATGATTCTGTTCCGGACGGGCGAAGAAGAGCGCTGCGATCAAACCGATGACGACGACGGTTCCAGGCAGAAGCAGCGACTCACCCATGGCTGCCGCATACTCCGCCGACCGCGCCGGTGTGCCCACGGCACCGTTTGCCGCCAGACGTGCCTGCATGATTGCCGCGATGCCCGCACTTCCAATCACGGCTCCCACCTGACGCGTGGTGTTGTAGACGCCGGATCCGGCGCCGGCGAGCGACGGCGCGAGATTGCGTGTGGCTGTCAGCGAGACCGGAGCCCAGATGCCTGCGCTTGCCAGGCCGATCAGCGCGAGAGGCAGCAACAGCAGCCAGATAGGGGTGGTCGGTGTGAGCAGTGACGCGAGCCAGAACAATGCAACTGCCATGCCGGTGAAGCCGAAAATGGCCATGTACTTGGGGTTTCCGCGTTGGACGAGCTTTCCGATGAAAGGAGCCAGCGCACCGGAGATGATCGCCATGGGGGCCAGCAGCATCGCAGCCTGCGTGGGTGAGAGGTTGCGAACGTTCTGCGCATAGAGCATGAGCGGCAGGCTCATGGTTGTGATGGTGAAACCCATGGCTGAGATTGCCGTATTGGCGAGCGAAAAGTTGCGGTCACGGAAAAGCTTCAGCGGCACCAGCGGTTCTTTGCGGTTGTAGCGCTGCCACACCAGGAAGGCAGTGAAAAGCACGGCACCGGTGATGATGAGGGACCACACTGAAATGGGCCCGGCAATAGGACCCCAGCTGTAGGTCTGACCCTCCTGAAGACCGAACACCAAGCAGAACATTCCTGCTGCACTGAGAACCACGCCGAGGAGGTCGAAGGAGTGGTTTGTGGTGGTCAGGTTTGGAACCAGGCGGTAGGCCAGGAAGAATCCGATGACGCCGACAGGCAGGTTGACGAAGAAGATCCATTCCCAGCCGAGCGTGTCAACAAGGACACCGCCCAGAATGGGGCCGGCAAGAGTGGCGATGCCCGCCACGGAGCCCCAGAGACCCATGGCTGAGCCCCGTCGGTCCGGAGGAAAGATGCGGGTGATGACGGACATTGTCTGGGGCGTCATGAGGGCCGCGCCCAGCCCCTGGAAAACGCGGGCGAGGATAAGTAGTTCGATGGTCCCGGCGAAACCGCACATGGCGCTCGAAGCAGTGAAGACTGCCAGTCCGGCGAGGTAGATCCGGCGGGGCCCGAACCTGTCACCCAACCGTCCCGTGACCAGCAGCGGCACGGCGTAGGCAAGTAGATAGGCGCTCGTGACCCAGATGGCGCTGTCTATGTCTGCCTGCAGGCCCTCCATGATGGCGGGCGTGGCGACAGAGACAATGGTGGAGTCAACGAGGATCATGAAGAACCCGATGACGAGCGACCATAGCGCCGGCCAGGCGCGGATCTCCGGAGCGGAGGATTGCATGATTCGAGGGTACAGCCGGGCTCTGACAGTTGGTTCTTGTCCCGCATGCTGAGGTATCTTGGTTGCTCCGGGGCTTTAGCTCAGTTGGTAGAGCGTTTCGTTCGCAATGAAAAGGTCAGGGGTTCGATTCCCCTAAGCTCCACTGTCCCCGCCGCGATAGTGTGTATTCAGCACCGGCCTGCAGACAAGAAATCATCCACGGGTCCACTGATTACGAATCCCTTAATCCGGATCCAGATGAGAAGAGGCGGAGATGCCGGACACGGACCTTTGGACGACGGAACGAATGCTCACCACCGCTGCCCGCCTGACCGAGAATGCCTGGAACGAGCGTCTTCACGCGCTCGGAATTACGCATGCCGCCTTCATCACGCTGCGCACCGTCGAGGCTCACGGCCCGCTGTCTCAGGTTGAGCTGGCTGACCATCTTCATGTCACCGCGCAGACTGTCGGGCGAACACTGGCACGCCTCGAGCAGCAGGGTTTGGTCTACCGCCACAGCAGTGAAAGCGATCGCCGAACCTTCGTCGTCAGCCTTACCGAGCCTGGCAGATCGCTGCTCTCCGAGGCGGAGCGTCACGAGCGGGAATTCGCGCTCGACCTGCAGCGTGCGTCTCCTGAACTGCGCCGGCTGTTGATGAAGGTTATCGAGGATCTGCTTCCCGCCCGTTTCCCTCCGAACGGCGTGGAGCAGGCAGGCCAAAACAGCTGAACTAGGCGACAAACCGCTGGCGCTGTACGGAATCCGTACAGCGCCAGCGGTTTGTTCTTCAGGAGTTACGGCGTGTTCGAGCTGCTCTGAACGTTGGACTTGGCATCCTGAGCCCGGTCCTTGACGTCCGAGGCAGCGCTCGTGCCTTCTTCCTTGACTGTATTGGCTGAGTCCGTGGCGGTCTGCTTGACCGAGTCCATGGCCTGCTGTGCCGGCTCCTTCATGTCTTCGGCTACCTGCTTGGCGGCGTCTGTCACTTCGGAGACGAGAGGCTGTGCCTTTTCCTTTACAGCCTGGGCGGCTTCCTTTTCCTTCTGGCTCGCCGGGATGAGCGAGGAGGCAAGGAGGCCGGCTCCGAAGGCGATCAAGCCCGCGGCGAGAGGGTTTCCCTGCGCCTTCGAGGTGACGCGCTGCGGTGCGTCATGAAGTGCGTCACCTGCATGGTGTGCCGAGTCTTTCATTGACTGGGAGGCGCCGTGCGCACTGCCCTTGGCAGAGTGCGAGGCATCATGGGCTGAGCCCATCACGCTGTTCTTGACGTTGCCAAGCGCGCTCTTGACCTTGTCGGTCTGCCGGTGGGCAATGTTCGACGGACTTACCTTGTCCGCGACGGCGTCAACATCAGTGCCCAGTTCGCGGCGGGTGCGTTCGATGTCCGCACGGATTTCATCAGGTGTCTGGTTCATGGCGTGTGCTCTCCTGGTTTCAACGTAGGCGGAATTTCCTTGGCTGTCTCAGCGGTCTGCGGCATGCCCTTGATCGACTTCATTTCCTTCTTCCCCTTCAAGGCGAGGACTGCAGCGATGATGCCCCAGATCACGGCAACAATCACCGAGGCCCACCCAAGGCTCTCGATCCACTCGGCGAGGCCCCACATCAGAGCGAGGGAAAGAAAAAGAAGCACGAAGTGCCCAGCGACTGCGGCGCCGCCGAACATCCCAGCGCCCTTGCCCGCGCGCGTTCCTGACTCACGCAGTTCAGCTTTCGCGAGCTCGAGTTCCTGGCGCATCAGCGTCGACAGGTCACTGGTGACCTCACTGAGCAGCTGCCCCAAAGAGGCATTCGAACCCTGGTCATTGTCCGGGCTCGGCGGCGGCGGTTGCGCCGCATGTGATCCGTGGAGGTGTGGCTCGGTCATTAGCGGAAGTCCCTCCCTGATTCAGTGCCGGTTACTCCGGGCTGGCTAAGCGGAGTGGTTGGTGTGACTGTAGGCGTGGTGGTTGGCGGGGCCACCGGCGGTGTGTCGATGCCGGCGCCATACGCCGGCTGGTCGGTTCCGTATTCGTCAGGCACCGGCGGGTAGGTAGCGACGTGCTGGCCGCCTGTTGCCGATCCGGCGGGGCTGCCGGTCGAGGGTGAGCCGCTCGAATCGGATCCCCCCTGAAGGCCGCGTGCGAGGCGTCCCGCGAGGAGGCCTGCTCCGGCTGCGACCATCAGGAACGCACCGGGCCGACGGCGGGCAAAGCCGGTAACTTCGTCAAGCAGTGATCCCGGATCACGTCCCTCAAGCCATGAAGCAGCGCTCCCGGTTCGCTGGGCTGCCTGCTGAACGAGATGCTGGGCGGTGCCGCTCTCGGAGTTCTGCGCCATGGAATTCAGCTCATCGCTGAGGGAGCGCAGACCGTCGGTGACGCGCTGCTGCTGGGTTCCGGCCTGGCTCTTCAGGTCGGAGCCAAGCTCGCCGACAAGGTTCCTGGCCTGGGCGCCGGCCTCGTGTGCCACGTTCTTCGCTTCTGACCCCGCGGTCTGTGCGACGCCCTTGGCTGCGTCTGCGCCCTGCCGCCCTACATCCTTGGCTTCATCCTTTGCAGCAGACTTAGTGGACTGTCCGGAGGACGAGGTGTTCTGCGCGCCCGGCGTTGAAGTAACCAGCGGGTCTTCTGACCAGTTCTGTGTGCTCATAATGACTCCTTTATTGATGTGGAGGACTTCTGGAAGGTAAGCCATCGCATCTACACAATAAGCATGCTTAGCATATGATCACAAGACCGCAACGAAAACTCCCGTTCAAACCGCCAAGCTCGCAGGGACCTGTGTGGACAGCCAGCTTAGTATTCTGAGCGGGAGTCGGCTAGGGCTACAAGCGCAACCAGGGAGACTCATGACTGGATCATCCGCATCACCGGGATCATCACGGAACGACGACGTCAGTATTGTTGCCTGCCCCGACGGGCCTCTGCTCGTAAGGGGAGAGGTGC
The DNA here is from genome assembly GCF_029455255.1 of Arthrobacter vasquezii. NCBI lineage: Bacteria > Bacillati > Actinomycetota > Actinomycetes > Micrococcales > Micrococcaceae > Arthrobacter > Arthrobacter vasquezii. The sequence goes on from NZ_JAROKN010000032.1 coordinate 28,947, forward strand.
CCATCGTCACTCCCACGGGCGAACCGGTGCCTCGTCGTCGTAAGACTGTGGCGCTGTGCCGCTGCGGAGCCTCGACAATCAAGCCGTATTGCGACGGGACACATAAGCTCATCAACTTCCGCACGGAGCCGGATTTGCCCGATTCTCCTCAGTCCGCGGGGTCCGAGGCTTCTCAAACGCCCCAGGGGTAAGGAAAAGGCCGCCGGTACCGCTCAGCGAGCGATTCCGGCGGCCTTTGACGCCACGGTGTGGTGTTACTCCGCTATGTACATCCCGTCCCAGCCCTGGCCGATCTTCTTTCCACCGCTGAAGCCGCCGGTCCCGTTACCGCTGTAGAGGTAGAGGTTCCCGCTGCCGTCACGGGCGAGGAGATCCGCAGTGGAATCTGAGCCCCATGGCCCCGGTCCGGCCAACGCGCTCATCACGTTCCAGCCGTGACCCGCCTTCGTCTTGGACAGGAACCCGCCCTTGCCGTTACCGGGATAGAGGAAGAGGTCACCGTTGGAGTCACGGGCGAGAAGGTCCGAGGTGCCGTCACCGTTGAAGTCTCCGGTGCTCAGGAGCGCGGTCATACCGCCCCAACCCGAACCGATCTGCTGTTTGCTGCCCCATCCGCCCTTGCCGTTGCCGGGATAGAGATAGAGACCGCCGTCGCGGGTGCGGGCCAGGAGGTCAGCGAGTCCATCGCCGTCAAAGTCACCGGGCGTCACGAGCGCGGTCATGCCGCCCCATCCGTTTCCTACCCGTTCGCCGGACGTCACAGCTCCGGTTCCTGTGCCCGCGTACAGCCAGAGCTCACCCGATCCGTTCCGTCCCAAAACATCGGAGACGCCGTCGCCGCTGAAATCACCCGGCAGGAGGATCATGTTCATGCCGCCCCATCCGGAGCCGATCTGCGCTTTTCGTCCGAAGGTTCCGGTAGCGGTGCTGGGGTACAGCCACAGCCGGTCGCTCGAATCACGGGCAACGATGTCGGGATGGCCGTCGCCGTTCATGTCCGTACGGGCAGACTGTTTCACAGGCTCGGGTGCCACGGGCTGCACAGGTGCCACGGGTGCAGCCGGTTGCACTGGTGCCTCAGCTGCTGCGTTGACGGTCACGGAAGCGATGAGTAGTTCGTTCCAACCGACGCCCATCTCCGAGCGTCCGGCGAAGCCTCCGGTGCCGTTGCCCTTATAGAGCCACAGTGTTCCCGCGCCGTCCCGGGCCACAAGGTCCGCGTTGCCGTCGCTGTTGTGGTCGCCGGAGCCGATCAGCGACGTCATGCCGCCCCATCCGCTCCCGGCCTGGCGCCGGGAGTCAAAGCCTCCGGTGCCATTCCCGGGGTAGAGGAAGAGATTTCCCGCCGAGTCGCGGGCCAGAAGGTCCGATTTGCCATCGCCACTGAAATCTCCCGGGCTCAGTATGGAGGTCATGACGCTCCAGCCTGAACCCCGCTGGGAGCTTCCCTTCCACCCACCGGCACCGTTCCCGGAGTAGAGGTGCAGCGTTCCGTCGCTCTTGCGAGCCAGCACGTCAACGTTGCGGTCGCCGTCGAAATCGCCCGGCGTGATCAGTTCCGTCATCCCTTGCCAGCCTGAACCTACCTGCACACGGGACCGAATTGAACCCGTGCCGGTGCCGGCGTACAGCCACATCCGGCCGTCCCCGTCACGCGCGAGGATGTCTGCGTGTGCATCACCGTTGAAGTCGCCGGGCAGGAGAATAGACGTCATGACGCCCCAGCCGGACCCGATCTGGACACGCGGCTGAAAGCTGCCGGTAGAAGTGGTCGGGTAGAGCCAGAGAACGCCGGCGGCGTCGCGCACAACGATGTCCGGAGTCCCGTCGCCATTCATGTCCGATCGGGCAGGAGCCCCCTGCGGCCTGGCATCGATCGTGACAGAAGCGTAGGTATCGAAGACTGAGTTGATGCGCACCGTTGTGCCGGCGTGGGTGGTGAACGTGCTGCCGGCTTGCCAGGCGGTGTTGTCCGCGTAGTAGCCCGTATAGGGCCTGCTGGAGGGCATCAAAAGCAGCGACGACGCCGGTGTGAGTCCTCCGCTCTGCACGATTTTGACGCCGCGGTTGCCACCGGTGGCAGTGTTCCTGTCGAAACCGACTGGGACACGGAGTTCGAGGTAGTAAATTTCGCCACTCTTCGGGTCCGTGAACTTCACAGCGCGGTTGGCGGCCGTGCCGGCCCAGGGATAAAGGGTGTAGGTCTTGCTCCCGGAGGCCACGCCGGCGTTTCGGATTTCGTCCCCGCGTCCGAATCCACCGTAGTCCCAGAAGCTTGAGCTGATAGCGGGAGTTTCGAACCAACGGGAGATGCCCATGAGATCGGACGTGTCGCCGTAGCTCCGGATCGAGCACCCCGAGGTGAAGCTTGCGGTGTCCGGTTGGCCGCTCGTGCACTGCAGCGAGTCGGAGTGCATGAGGCCGAGTACGTGCCCAAACTCGTGCGTAACGACGTTCGTGGTGAAGTTGCTGACCTGCGGCATCAGAATGCGGCCACTGGTTCCGTTGCTGCTCCAGCCGTAACCGAGGTAGCCCTCCTTCAAAGGCGTTGGAATGAAGACCACCAGCGCCGTGTATGGGCTGTAAGACCAGCGAAGCTCCGATGTCACCTTATTCATGATCTGGTCATAGGAATCGGTGGACTTGGCGGCCGATTTATGGTCCCACACCCGTGAGGCGACCGACATGGAGAGCCGGCCGTTCGACATGCTCCTCCAGTACTTGCTCGAGACAGCGATCGAGTTTTCGGCTGTGGTGCGCGGGACAGTCGCGGTGCTGTCTGCCAGGTCAACGGTCACCAACCGTACCTTGATGTCACCTGCGCGCGAGAGCGTTCCGCCGGCGCCGAGGGGTGACATGGCCGCCCCTTCAGTCGTGGAAGTGAACGAGTGGCCATCCTTCGCCAACGGGCCCTCGAAAGTGTGGTCGGGATGGGCCGGGAACCCGTCCGGGAAGAGCTCATGAATGTCCGCGGCTTCGGCCGGCGCTTCCTCCACAGTCGCGACCTCAGCCGGCACCGCCTCAACGGGCACCACCTCGCCGGTCGTGGATTCGGCGGGTGAAACATCCTGGGGTACCGGGCTCTGCACCGGCCCCTGGGTTGCGACAGGTGAGGTTACAGCCGGCTCCTGTGTTGCAATCGGCGAGGGCTGGACGGATTGTGCCACTGCCGGATGTACCCCGGCCGAAAGGCTTGCGGCCAGGAGCAAAACGCCGGTGAGCGCAGCTGTAGAACGCTGAAGTGAAAGCATGGAAGTCCTTGGTGGTACGAGTGTGGGGTGGGGCTGGCGCCGCCGTGTCCCCCTACGACGGCGCCCGGGCTGTTTCGAGACCATCAGCCCTAAAAGCCCCGCACCAAGTATAGGTTTAGCTATCTCCGGTAAATCGCCGGGAATTCGCAAAGGATTGTCCAAGGAAGCTCAGTTTTCCCGCAGGATATCCGCAAGAGGAATAGTGAGCGAGAAATGCTCGGCAATTCATAATTGCCTAGCCTAATTATTAGGCAAAAAGCAAATGAAATCAGGAAGCGGTGCGGGCAGTGTGCGTACGCTCCGAGTGGCCCGCCAGACGCGGATCCAGCCGGACAACGACTGCGGCCTCCGCCGAAACAACCGGGCGGTTCAAGGCCATCTGGGCAAGAGCCAGCAGGAAAACTGGAAGAGAGAGCAGGATGAAAGTGAAGAGCGCGTACATGGCGATGATGGCGTGGATGGGGGAGTTGAACAGGCTGGCGATGAACGCCGCGCTGCCAAGCCACGTCCACAGCCAGAAAAGCACGACGGCGTAAATCACCGTACGGGCACGCCTGTATTTCAACGGATAATGCACCCGCCGTCGCTTCATTTTATGTGACCCCCAGGTCTCGCGGATCCCGCGCCCCGCGAGTTCCTCTCATGATAGTAAGCCCCGGGAAAGTATTTGTCGCCTAGTTGCCCTTCCAAGGAGATTTAGGCAGCAACTAGGCGACAAAAACTGTTAAAGGAACCGAACATGATCCGGTGTCAGATCCTCTACTCGTGTTACCCCGAGCAGCTGCATGGTGCGCGTGATTTCCTTTGCCAGGATAGTGATGGTGCGGTCTACGCCTGCCCGTCCTCCGGCCATGAGCCCATACAGGTATGCCCTGCCGATCAGGGTGAAGTCCGCACCAAGGGCGAGGGCGGCAACGATGTCGCCGCCGCTCATGATGCCGGTATCGAGCATGATGGACGTCTTGCCTTTCAGTTCGGCGGCGACGTCCGGAAGCAGCCGCAGGGGGATAGGGGCGCGGTCCAGCTGTCGGCCGCCGTGATTGGAGAGCACAATCCCGTCCGCACCGTGGTCCACCACCTTCTTGGCGTCGTCGAGCGTTTGAATGCCCTTGACCACGAGGTTGCCCTTCCACACCTCACGCAGCCAGTCGAGGTCATCAAAGGTCAAAGTGGGATCGAACATGGAGTTGATCAGGTCAGCGACGGTGCCCGAGTAGCGGTTGAGTGAGGCGAACGCGAGTGGCTCGTGTGTCAGGAAATTGAACCACCAGGCCGGCCGATAGGACGCGTCGATGACCGTCTTTACGGTGAGTGCCGGCGGGATGGTCATGCCATTGCGCACATCACGCAGGCGGGCGCCGGCCACCGCAGTATCAACGGTGACCATCAGCGTGTCATTGCCCGCCGCTGCTGCACGTTCGATGAGCTCCATGGAGCGCTCGCGATCCGTCCAGAGGTACAGCTGGAACCAGTTGCGCCCCGACGGCGCTGCCCGCGCTACGTCCTCGATGGATGCAGTTCCCATGGTGGAAAGGGTGTAGGGGATTCCGGCGGCTTCGGCTGCCTGGGAGCCTGCGTATTCTCCCTCCGACTGCATCATGCGGGTGAAGCCGGTGGGTGCGATGCCGAACGGCAGGGCAGACTCCTTGCCCAGGACCGAAACTGAAGTGTCGACCTTCTCGACGTTCCGCAGGATCCCGGGGCGGAACTCGAGGTCAAGGAAAGCTTCGCGCGCCCGCCGCAGGGTGATCTCCGCTTCCGCCGCGCCGTCGGTGTAATCGAAGGGAGCAGTGGGAGTGCGACGCTTGGCGATGGTGCGAAGATCGCCGATCGTGTTTGCACGCCCCAACCGGGCACTTTGGCTGAACTCCGGCTTCTTGAACTGCATCAGAGGGGCCAGGTCAGCAACTTTGGGGATCCGGCGCTTCAGCGCTTCGGGCGTGTAGGACATGGGAAACCTTCGGGTCGGCGTGTGGTCCGACCACACTAGCTCGATGTGGTCTGACCACGCAAGGTAGCCTTATTTGATGCGCACCCACCAGCTTGTTCAGTCATGGCTTGAGGAACAGCTTGCGGCGGGGCGCCTTGCCGTTGGGGACCGGCTGCCCGGTGAGCGCATGGTGGCGGAACAGTTGGGTATCTCGAGGGCGTCGGCCCGCGAGGGGATACGGGTGCTGGAGGCAATGGGGATTGTCCGGGCCGGCGTCGGATCCGGGCCGGGTGCCGGCACGGTGATCACTGCCAATCCCGGTGCCGCACTGGGCGCAGCACTTCGCCTGCACATGGCGACCTCGCACCTGCCGATCGAGGACATCGTCCAGACGCGCCTGCTTCTGGAAACCTGGGCGGCAGCCCATGCCAGGCCCGCAGCGCCCGCAATGGAGAATGCCGCGGCGCTCCTCGAGGCGATGGAGTCTTCAGCTCCGGACGAGAAGGAATTCCTGCGTCTTGATGCGCTTTTTCACGTTGCTCTGGCTGACGCGGCCGGCAACGTGCTGATTGGCGCCATGATGTCTTCGCTCAGGGAATCCATTGAGGGCTACACGCTCCGCCTCACGCGCACCCTGCCTGATTGGGCGGCGACCTCCGCCCGCCTCCGCGCCGAGCATCGCGACATCCACAATGCAATCAGGAACGACGACGGCGCACTCGCTGCGGAGATGGTGGCGAACCATATCGAGGGCTTCTATAAAGAGGCCGGGTTCTCCGGGTCCTGATCGCTGGTCTTCCGCTACTGATCTTCCACTGCGTGGAGTCCACTCCGCCCGCGGACCTGACGCTGCGGTTCCGCCAGTTCCTCAATTGCGGCTTGCAGGTGCGAGCGTAGCTCGGGAGACAACAGTGCCTCATCCGATACCAGCGTGCGCTCGATGTTGCGGCCCTTCTCCAGCGTCGCGAGGCCTTTCTCGGTGATGCGGACTGTCTGGCTGCGGCGATCGTCATCCCCGCGGGTACGTTCAATATGCCCCTTGGCCTCAAGCCGATTGAGGGTCTTTCCAATTGTCTGAGCCTGCACATGCACCAGTTCGGCGAGCTGCGCCTGCCGGAGCGGCCCGTGACCTGCCAGTACGGCCAGGGCAGTGAACCCGGCGTGGGTGACGTCCAGTTCAGCCAGGCGTTGGTTCCACGATTGCTCAACGAGCCGCGCTGCTGTCGTGAGAAGCCGGCCTGTCGACCAGGCTGAAAGATCGGGCATGCGCTGTCACCTTCCCTGTCGATTCATTTATCCATCTAATCATCAGCTTACTTATGATTGCTGTGGAATCAACCGTGCAGGGCGGGAAAGGTAGCTGTCAAGCCTCAGGAATTTGAGAGGAGTGCCCTCAGGACAGCTTCGGAAGCGTCAGCCGCGTACCCTGCTGCACCGTCCATGGCGGCCGCAATTGAAGGAGCGGCGTCCGCCAAACTACGAGCGTGCACTACTCCGTGGGCTGCCAGATCGGCGTCGGACAGCGTGATGCGCCCGGCAACAGCAAGCACCGGCAGGCCGAGATCCCGTGCGCGGTCCGCCAACCCGAGCGGAGCCTTTCCGAATTGCGATTGCGCGTCGAGTGAACCTTCACCGGTGAGCACGACATCAGCGTGAGCGAGCTTTTCGTCCAGCCCGGTGAGGCCGGCAACCAGCTCAAAGCCAGGCTCCAGCGAGGCTTTTGTGCAGGCCAGGAAGGCGGCAGGGAACCCACCGGCGGCTCCTGCGCCGGGCTGCTGAACGTCCACCCCCGTGGTGTTTTCCAGAAGTTGTGCCCACCGGGCCAGTGCGGCGTCGAGCTCCGTGCGGAGGCCGGCGTCGGCACCTTTTTGCCCGCCGAACACGTGCGCAGCACCGTCGGGGCCGAAGAGCGGATTCTGTACGTCGACGGCGATCCGCAGCCGGACACGGTGAAGACGGGGATCCAGGCCGGAGAGGTCCAGGGCCGCCGCGCGTGCCAGAGCCAGCCCGCCCAGGGGAAGTTCCCCGCCGTCGTCGTCAAGGATCTTGGCGCCCAGGGCACGCAGGGCGCCCGAGCCGCC